>CAMWJQ010000020.1 GCA_947174615.1 uncultured Lachnospiraceae bacterium | reverse complement strand
ACGAGTATGTATACTGAAACTATCTAAAGTTAAAACAGAAAGGCAGTGAAAAGATGGAGAACAACAGAATAAATAATGAACCATGGTGGAAGCGCGCGGTGATTTATCAGATTTATCCCCGCAGTTTTGCGGACAGCAATGGGGACGGCATAGGCGATCTGCAGGGAATTATCTCCAAACTGGGTTATCTCGAGGAACTGGGGATTGACGCAGTCTGGCTCTCACCGGTGTGCAAATCTCCGCAGGACGATAATGGATATGACATTTCTGACTATCAGGATATCGACCCAATGTTTGGCTCGCTGGCGGACATGGAGCAGCTGATTGAGGAGGCAGGAAAACACCATATCCGCATCATATTGGACCTAGTATTAAATCATTCCTCGGACGAGCATTTCTGGTTTCAGGAAGCCAAGAAGAGCAGAGAGAATCCGTACCATGACTACTATGTCTGGCGGGACGGCAAGGAGGGAGAAGCGCCAAACGATATGCGGGCTGCGTTTGGCGGGTCTGCGTGGGAGTGGGTTCCCGAAGTGCAGCAGTACTATTTTCACCAGTTTTCTGTAAAGCAGCCGGATTTGAACTGGGAGAATCCCAAGCTGCGCAAGGAAATTTATGACATGATTAACTGGTGGATTGCAAAAGGCGTGGGCGGATTTCGGCTGGATGTGATTGACCAGATTGCAAAAGAGCCGGATAAGCATATTACCAATAACGGACCTAGGCTTCACGAATATCTGCGGGAGCTGAGCAGGGAGACGTTTCAGAAAGCCGATCTGGTCACAGTCGGTGAGGCGTGGGGCGCAACGACGGAGCTTGCGAAATTATACAGCAATCCCGATAACAGTGAGCTGTCTATGGTATTCCAGTTTGAACACATCTGCTTAGACCAGATCGCAGGAAAAGAAAAATGGGATTTGGCGCCGCTGCCGTTTATGAAGCTGAAAGAGGTGTTTGCACGCTGGCAGACACAGCTCTATCAAAAAGGCTGGAACAGCCTGTTCTGGAATAATCACGATCTGCCGCGCATTGTCTCCCGTTGGGGCAATGACAAGGCGTACCGTGTCGAGTCGGCAAAAATGCTGGCAATTTTGCTCCATGGTTTACAGGGAACACCATACATTTATCAGGGTGAGGAGCTTGGCATGACCAATGTGCAGTATGAGATGGAGGACTATCGGGATATAGAGACGCTGAATTTATATCAGGAACGTTTGGAAAAAGGATATGAAAAGGGTGATATCATGCGCTCGATCCATGCAAAGAGCCGTGACAATGCGCGGACCCCGATGCAGTGGAACGACAGTAAAAACGCAGGTTTTTCCGAAGGGGAGCCGTGGCTGAAAGTGAATCCAAATTATGTGGAAATTAATGCGTCGAAGCAGACTGCGGAGGAGGATTCTATTTTTCACTGCTATCAAAGGCTGATTCATCTGCGCAAAGAATATGCCGTGTTTACCGACGGGGTTTTTGACCTGCTGTTAAAGGAGGATGAGAATCTGTTTGCATATACCCGAAAAAACACATCACAGCAGCTTTTGGTAGTCTGCAATTTTTATGGCGAGACGGTGCCGTGTGCGCTAGAGCAGCCGGACGCGTCGATGCGTCTGCTGATCAGCAATTATAAGGACGCAGACCAAATGACGAATCTGCGCCCTTATGAGGCAAGAATGTATATTAAGGATTAGTACGCAGACGGAATCTATGTACAGAGTCCTTCAAGTCCTCGGCGCTGCGCCGCAGTCCCTGTGCCGAGGAGGCAGTATCTTCTGCGGTTGAGGCATTGTTCTGAACAACGTCGGATATCTGGTTCATGCCGACAGTCACTTGCTCAAGGGATTCTGCCTGCTGCATTGCGGAGGAGGCAATCCGCTCGATCATTGCCGCGGACTGTTCTCCGCTGGAAATCACTTCCATCAATGCGTTCATCGTCTCAACGGACAGTGAAGCGCCGCTCTGTACCTGTTTGATGGATTTTTCGATTAACAGTGAGATATTTTTTGCGGATTCTGTGCTCTTGTTCGCGAGACTCTGAACTTCGCCGGCAACAACTGCAAATCCTTTTCCAGCCTCGCCTGCGCGCGCCGCTTCCACGGATGCGTTCAGTGCGAGGATATTTGTCTGTAGGGAAATGTCCTCGATTGCCTTTGTAATACCGCCAATCTGGCGTGAGGAATCAGAAATTTCTTCGATTGCCGCGCGCAGCGCCTCCATTTTTTCGCTGCATATTGACAAGTGTTTCATGGCTTCTTCAGATGACTTGTTCGCGTTGTCCGCATCGGAGGAAGTACTGTTTACCTGTTTTGAAATTTCAGTGATGCTTGCAGACAGCTCCTCCACTGCGGCTGCCTGTTCTGTGGCGCCGTCCGACAGGCTCTGCGCGTTGGTTGACATCTTGCCGGATTCCTCAGATACCCGCTCCGCCGCCTTATTAATCTGGTAGAGCGCGCGGTTGAAGGAGTCAAGGATCTGCGCCATAGCGCGCTGGATTGGCTGAAATTCACCGCGGTAATCATTGCCGATGGACAAATCCATATTTCCCTGTGCCATCTGTGTCAGCACTGTGTTGATATCGCTGATATATTTTTTCAGCTCGCGCTTGGTTTCATGGATAGAGTCCACGAGCATTCCGATCTCTGAAGTATCAGAAAGCAGGTCAAAGTTCGCGGAAAGATTTCCATGGGAAATTTCCAACATCTGTTTTTTCACGGTCATAATAGGACGCAGGACCTTGAAACGGACAAGGAACATATTGCATAGCTGCATAATGCCGACAACGGACAGCGCGATGATCATCTGCACGCGAATTTGATTGGTGCGTGCGATCAGTCCTTCGACCTGCTCTGCTGTTCGATTATCCAGATCAGACAAAAACTGTTGTTTTAGCGTGTTGATCTTGGTGATGGACTCATTGTATTGGGGTCCATATACATAATCAAGCGCAGCCGTTCGCATGCCGTTCTGAACGTTTCTCATCGCCTCCTCCTCGAGCGGGACAAGCTGGTTTGAGAGGGCGTACATGTCGTCAATCATTTTCTGCTCTGAGGATGTGATGCCGATTTCCTGCATTGCGGCGACACCCTTGTCACGGTTTTTCAGGTTGTCAACTTCATTCCAATAATTGTCAAAATGTTCCTGAATCCCTGTCGCCGCAAACGCCCGCACTTCGTTTGTCAGATAAGCAGAACCGTTCATAAAACGGTTGGCGTTGTACGTCAGGTCGAACCGCTCCTCATACGCCTGGTTAAGCTGTGTGTTGACACTCCTGTATGAGGACAGGGAAAGTGCCAGATAAATCAGTGATAAAATGGAAATACCGTTTAGAATTGTGGTAAGTAAGGATTGACTGATTGCTTTCTTCATATTTTAATCTCCCTTCAAATACCCCCTCGCAGTCGGAAGGAGGGTACACGTTTGCGCCGTCCCCTATAGTGTACAAAAAATAGTGCCAAATTTCAATAATTGTTGAGAAAAGAGTGGAGGAGAAGTTAGAAATTTGTTATTATTTAGATAGTTCCTTAGCAGTTCCTGCTAATTTCCGTGGAATATCCGCGAAGAGTTTGGCGAAGGACGCGTCAGGGTGCATGTGACTTTTGACGGCATTGCATATGATGGGAGCATTGTCAATATGGGCGTAAAGGATGCAGAGGGAGCAGTCTGCTATATCATCGGGATGCTCAAAGAAATCCGAAAACAGTTGGGCAAAGGAGACGGGGACAGCGTGCATATGACAGTCGAGGAGCGGTGAGAGCGTAAGAAGGGTGATTGAGCGCGCTTGTATTCCTATAGTTTCTTAGGTATTTGGCTTGCCGTTGACATCTTAAGCGGTGGATTTTATAATAATGGTAGATTATAGAATAAAGGAATAGACAGACAATGCAGAAGATATTGGTAGTGGACGACGCAGAGATAAACCGCGAATTATTGAGAGAGTTTTTAGCGGTGGATTATATCGTTGAGACGGCAGAGAACGGCGATCAGGCGATGGCGAAGCTGTATGCGCAGCATGACGAGATCTCAGCGCTGTTATTGGATTTACATATGCCGCATGTAGACGGCTTTACAGTTATTGAGCAGATGCGTAATCAGGGGTGGATGGACAGCATTCCGGTGCTGATCATCAGCAGTGAACACGCTGTCGAGGCGGAGAACAAATGTTTCGAATTGGGCGTTTCGGATTTTATTCACAGACCATTTGTAGACTCAATTGTCAAGAACAGGGTCAAAAATACAATCGAGCTTTTTAACTGTAAGAACCAGTTGGAACGCAAGATTGAAAAGCAGTCGGAGACGTTGCGCAGACAGGAGCAGATTATTAAGATACAGGCGGAACAGCTCAGTACGGCAGAGTCTTTTAATAAGCTGATGATGGAGTACCGTTGTGTCATTATGGAGGTGGAGACAAGGCTTAAAGTGCTCAATGCCATGTTTTCCGAGGAGTACAAGAGGAATCCATTTGAGTCGATTAAGAGCCGTCTAAAGAAGCCGGAAAGCATTTACAGGAAGCTCGTGCGCAAGGACTGTCCGGTCACTGTGGAGAATATTATAGAACATATTGCAGATGTTGCCGGGCTGCGGGTGATTTGTTCCTTTCCGGACGACATCTACCGTCTGGCAGAGCTGCTGCTCAAGCAGGACGATATTATTTTACTGAAGAAAAAGGATTATATTAAGGAGCCGAAAGCCAATGGCTACCGGAGCCTGCACTTGATTCTGAGCGTGCCTGTTTTTCTGCCTGACGAGAAGAAATACATGAAGGCAGAAGTGCAGTTTCGCACGATTGCGATGGATTTCTGGGGGAGTCTGGAGCACAAGCTGAAATACAAGAAAAATATCAACAACACGGAGGAGATTGAGCGGCAGTTAAGAGCATGCGCGGACTCGATCGAGGCGCTAGATTATCAGATGCAGGAAATACGGGATAAGATCGATAAATCGGAGGTATGAGAGAATTGATTAAGATGAGACGAAATTTAAAAACTATAGTTTTCCCGGTCGCGCTGGCAGCAGCGATGTGTCTGACCACCTCCTGTGCAGGGATCAGGTCAGCAATGACTGCGATGGACGAAACTGGGAAGCAAAATGTCGGCGCGCAGAGCTTTGCCGAGGCGCATGATGCGTTCCAGACAACGCTTGCGCGGGAGGACAATGACGATGAGGAGATTCCTGCGCCGCCCGAGGGATTTTTTGACTTGGTGAAGTATCCCTCCAAGGTGGGCGATTTGGCGGCATATGTGTCGAGTGACCCCGGCGATGGGCAGAAACACCCGCTGATCATCTGGGTAGTGGGCGGCTGGGGAAATGGCATTGATGATTTTCCGTGGTGCTATCCCGAATGGGACAATGACCAGACAGGCTCTGCGTTCTGGCAGGCGGGGGTGCTGACGATGTACCCGTCATTTCGCGGCGGATGCGGGAATCCAGGCAATTATGAGACGCTTTTTGGCGAGGTGGACGATATCGTATCGGCGTATGAGTATGCGGCGTCACTTCCCTATGTAGATCCTGACCGTATTTATCTGGGCGGGCACAGCACTGGCGGCACCCGCGCGCTGCTGGCTTCGGAGTATACGGACAAGTTTCGCGCAGTTTTTGCCTTTGGTGCAGTGGACAAGATTGAGTACCACAATAACAGCCAGTTTACATTCGACACGGACAACAAGGAGGAGTATAAGATGCGCTCCCCGATCTACTGGCTGGACAACGTGAAATCACCCACCTTTTTAATAGAAGGAAGCGATGGAAATGCTGAGAATCTAAGAAAAATCGAGCGCGCCTCCAAGAATGAGAACATTCATTGTTATATCGTTGAAGATGCGGATCATTTTTCTGTACTGGCGCCGCTCACGCGGGTTGTCGCACAGAAAATTGTTGCGGATACAGGAGCAGAACCCAATATTTCCATCACGCAGGAGGAGCTTGACGCTGCGATGAAGATGGAGCCTGCGATCCCGATGCCTGTGATGGAGCGGCATACGATTGAAGCGCTGGGAATGAATCTGTCATACCCGTATATATGGGGGATGGAGGACGTTTCGGAGGATGTGCTTTCCTTCCGTCTGAGTTCACGGTATTCGGAGGATAATATATGGGATATGTCGCTGCTGTACATTGAGGCGTATCAAGACTTGCAGGTGGACAGGGCGTATTTTGAGGAGAGCGGCTATGAGGTCAGCGAGATGGAGCTCAACGGTTTGCCGGCAGTGAAGGCTGTCGGAATGATAGGCGACCACAGTGGGAATGATTTTCAGGATATCTTTGTCGCGGTACAAAAAGGTGACATGCTTGTCACATTTGAGTTTTATACCCATGAGGATTTTGGCGACGATGCCAATCCGATGGTGGATGCGATTCTGGAAAGCGTTTCGTTTACACAATAGTAGAGGGCAGGGAGGTACCTATGAAAACAGAAAGTCGTCATATTTCCAATCAAATTACAGAAGGAGTTATCTGGAAGCAGCTCCTTTTTTTCTTTTTTCCTATTTTATTCGGAACGTTCTTTCAGCAGCTCTACAATACGACGGATGCGGTGATCGTAGGGAAATTTGTCGGCAAGGAGGCGCTGGCAGCGGTCGGCGGACCAGCGGCTACGCTGATTAATCTGCTGATTGGATTTTTCACAGGTCTGGCTTCCGGTGCGACTGTGATTATCGCGCAGTATTATGGCGCAAAGAAAGTGGAGGACGTAAAGAAAACGGTACATACGGCAATGGCGCTCTCCATCGCTGGCGGCGCGGTGATTATGGCGCTGGGGATTCTTTTTTCAGGGGCGGCGCTCAGGGCGATGAATACGCCGGACGAGATTCTCTTGCCTTCCGTCGTGTATATGCGTGTTTATTTTCTGGGTGTCATTCCCTCCCTCGTCTACAACATGGGATCGGGGATTTTGCGTGCGGTGGGCGATTCGAAGCGTCCGCTTTACTTTTTGATCTTGTCGTGTTTTGCGAATATTATTTTGGATATTCTTTTTGTGACAGTGTTGAAAATGGGCGTGACTGGGGTGGCAGTGGCAACTGCGCTGTCGCAGGTAATCAGTGCGATGATGGTGCTGGTGACACTGATGCGGACGCAGGATTCCTACCGGCTTTTTGTCCGTGAAATCCGTTTCTCACCTGTACTTCTGCACAATATTGTCCGCATTGGTCTGCCGGCAGGGATTCAGTCCACGATGTACTCGGCATCGAATCTTATTATCCAGTCGAGCATCAATGCTTTTGGGACAGACACGATTGCGGCGTGGACGGCTTACGGCAAGGTGGACGGCATTTTCTGGATGATTATGGGGGCATACGGCGTGTCGATTACGACCTTTGCGGGGCAGAACTTCGGCGCGGGCAAGTATGACCGCATCAAGAAAAGCGTGCGCATCTGTCTGGGGATGGCAGCGTTGACAAGTGTGCTTTTGAGTGTGATTGTGCTCGCGGGCGGACGCGTCTTTTTTGGGCTGTTTACAGATGATCCGAGTGTCGTTTCGATAGGACTTGGGATGATGCGGGTGATTTCGCCCAGCTATATTACCTATATCTGCATAGAGATTCTCGGCGGCACGACGCGCGGGTGCGGCGATGCTGTCCCTCCGATGCTTATGACCTGCGTCGGTATCTGTGTGCTGCGTGTTATCTGGAATCTGGCAGTGGTGCCGCTGCGTCCGGAGGTTTCAACCGTGGCGTTCAGCTATCCGCTGACGTGGTCTGTGACCTCGGGGCTTTTTATTATCTATTATTTGAAAGGCGGCTGGCTGAAGCGGTGCCGGGGGATTGGGTGAAATATTTTTCCGATGGTGTTGGTGGTATCGACTTGACGGATGTGGTGAGGAAGTGAGGAGAAAAGAGATGATGAATGAAATCAACAGAGACGATATGTTGGAGCTGACAAGGCGCATGACGCCGAAGCGCAGCTGTTTTTCGCGGATTGCAGGGGCGTATTTTGATGAGGAGGGATTGGTTGACGGCACCTTTAACCGTCATTTTCTAAAGCTGCCGCAGAAGGATATTGATATAAACCTGAAGCTTGCAAAGACGGTGCCGTTCTCGGAGACGAACAAGAACCTGCGCTACTATCCGTTTGCCAAGGAGGACGAGCGGGCAGGGCACACATGGCAGATGCTTATGGGACTTAAGGAGTGCGAATTAAAAAATGACGCACTGCTCGAGTTGTTTTATGAGTTTATCGGTGAAAAGTATGATTCCTCAAAACCATATGCAGTGCGCATTTTATATGGAAGCTACGATATTCCGCTCAAGGCAAAAGACAAAGAAAATATGTGGGAGTCCGAGGAGGTCTACAAATTTATCATATGCACATTCAGCCCGCTGCTTGACGACTATGAGGCAGGGGAGCCCGAGTGCGGCTTCCTCTTTCCGGCATTTATGGACAGGAGTGCCGATATACATGGGATTCTGGTATATCAGGCGGACGAGAGGAATCCGCACAGGGAACTGGTTGAGGAGATATTATTCAATTAATTCTTTCATTCATTACCCTGCCATATAGAGCCCGTCGAACACATCCATCACGTTCTTTTGCAGCTCGACGACTTCGAAGTTCACCAGATGCACCCAGCCCTGCTGTCCGTCCTCGGTCTCCAAGAGAACCCAGTTCCAGTCGGCGGAGGTCTGCAGGAATCGGACGCTCTGCGGCCTTACAGAAAAGGTGTCGTCGGATCCGACAGCAGTGTGCAGAGGCAGTTCTTCATAGAGCTGTACCCAGTTTCTGCTCCTGAAATCATATACGTCCTGTGGGATTTCCTCCAGTGTGCCGTTTGGACCAAGCTGCCAGCGAACGGTAATCCAGTCGGTCTGCGTGATATCTTTGCGGATGGAGCTTGTGATTATGCCGTCGGCAGAGATTTCACACAGGCGGATATCGTCCTCAAAGCCGCCTATTTCCGTAATTTGTCCGTTTTGATACCGGAAAAAATGCGTGTATGGGTCGGCGCTTGGACCGTCCTCGTAGAGCGCCAGCAGGATATTTTGTCCGTCAAGGCTGAGTGCCCAGAGGATATTTGCCACATGGTCTCCGAATCCTTCCAGCTCTGCGCTGCCGATTTGCAGGTGATAGTACGCGAGCAGGTCATCTTCCCGAAAGTATTGTGCAGCATCGGGAGAAGTCGAAGGCTGCAGTGTTATTTTCTCGGCAGTGCCGTCTCGGTCCAGATCCACATAAGCAATGTTCTGGCCGCGGACTCTGTTGGAGATATTCATCAGCGTGCCTGAACTTTGCAGGATAGACTGCGTGACGCCAATCCCGAATTGCTGCTGTTCGGATTCCGACAGTTGGGTAATGTTTTTATGGTTAAATGCCATGTCCTCGTCAGCGTACAGCATGATCGTGTCAACGGCGTCGGGAGTGCTGTAGTAAATCTCTATCATACCATCATAGACACGAAAATATGATATCAAGGCATTTTCCCGCACCATTGGCAAATCGCCTGTATCGAGAGATGCCAGATCAATCCAGCGGATAGCGTTGTCTGCCCAGTCGAGTGCACCTGCGGTATACATGCTGTCTGTCTTAAAATACAGTTTTCCTTCAAAGACTGTCATTTGCAGATTTGTTCCGGCAAAACCTGCATAGATTTGTTCTGCAGCAGAATCCGTTTCTGTCTTGCGGAAAATGCCGTGATCGCCAGCCTGGTATGTGATGCCATTGTATTCAAGTTCCTCATAAATCTCTGTGTTTACAACGGCTGTCGTCTCGTTTCGAGCGGACTCGCCTGCAGATCTGGCTGTAGCGGGTTCTGATTCAGGAGTCGGCAAATCTGTCTGCATGTGGTCTGCATTGTCTGTTGTCTGGATGGTGTCCTCCGCGTGCAGGTTTGAGTCGGCTGACGCCATAGGATTGATTTCAGGTATCTCAGCGGAGGAGTTAGACGGCGTGGTGAGAAAAATACCGCAGCCGACAGCGGAGAGCAGGATAATCAGCGCAGAAACGGTGACAAGCGGTTTTTTGTAGGCAAGAATCTGTTTGATTCTGCTCTTGATGTCGTTTTCACCAAATGAAACGGGCGACAGCGGTTTTCCTTTTGGACGCCAGTTTTTGGATGCTGCCAATGCCAGCAGGGATTCGCTGTAATCTGCTTTTTTGTCCTCGCCGAGGCGTGCGAGCACTCTTTCGTCGCACGCCTTTTCGAGTTCTCCCTGAAAGGTTCTATACATAAACCATAGAAAGGGGTTGAACCAGTGTATGCTGACAACGACAAAGGATGCCACTTTCCAGACAGGGTCCAGATAGCGGATATGCATCTGTTCGTGGAGCAGAATGTGCGCTTTTTGCCGGTCAGTCAGATCCGGAGTCAGATAAATCCGCGGTCTGATGATGCCAGTCACACAGGGGGATGGCACGGCATCGGTCTCATAGACGCCATTACACAGGCGTATAGAGAAGCGCAGCCGGTATTTTAACCGCAGATAGGATCCTGCTGCCCAGCACCACAGGATTGTCATACCTGCAAGCCATACGCGCGAGCCGACAGTCAGGAATCGTTCATAGGAAGTTTTTGCCGGCTCGATGGCGCCATTTGCGCGCTCATAATAATATACTATTTTGCTGCCATCCGCATTGGCAGAGACAGGGCTTCCGGCAGAGACAGCCTGATCGTAAGCACGGCTTCCTTCGAGGGCTGTCTTGTAGTTTCCGCCGTATGTCTCATCGGTGTTCAGGGTGAGTTCAAGCTGGTTGGGAAGGTCTGCGGCGTTGCCAATCCGCAGAAGACTCACGCTGGAGGAGACAGAGAGCGGTATGACCAGGCGCAGCGCCACCAATCCCCAGAGCACCATGGAAATCCATCGCGGTGCGCGTGTGTAGTTGATGAGTACACAGACAAGGATCACGCCGCAGCCGATCGAGCCATAAAAGCTCAGACGCAGCACCTCTGCAAAAAGGTTTTCTAACAGCATGGTCAATCACGCTCCTTCTTTTTTCTGCTTTTGTCGATTAAACGCTGGATCTCGTCTGCTTCCTTGTCGCTCAGGGTCTTTCCTTTGGTAAAAGCGGCGATAAAGGCGGGCAGAGAGCCGCCGAATGTGTCCGCGACAAACTGCTCGCTCTGACGCCTGTGAAAATCTTCCTTGGGCATCAGCACAATCACAGTGCCGTTGTCATTCTGGAAAATACCGCGCTGGCAGAGACGTTTTAACATCGTGTAGGTAGTCGTGCGTTTCCAGCCGAATGCCTCCTCACACATCTTCACCAAGTCTCCTGTGCTGATGGGCGCTGATGCCCATATGATGTCTGCGAAACGTCCTTCCATGACGCCTAATTTGTTTTCGTCCATTTGTTTATACCACCTTTTGATGTACACGGAGCCCCAAAGGAAGGATGTCAGCAATCCTGACGGGCATCCGGCGCGCGGGCAGAGAAAGTATGTTTCCCTGCCTGATTGTATAGTTTGTGTGCCTGTATAGCATTATGAGTCTAATGATGTTAGACAACTATAGTCTAATACTGTTAGACACATTTGTCAAGGGGGCTTACACTCTAAAAAAGAAAGCCCTCGATAAATCCTGCTTTCCTCCAGCGGAATGGTCTCCTGCTGATACCTCCCGAAAAATAGTCGTTTTGTGCCATCGGGTGAAAAACAGAAATTTTGAATCTTGTGTCAAACAGCATATTTACGAACATTTTTGGATAAAATAGCTGTAGACCGCATAAAATCGGAGTTTATACTTTTTTTAGAAAATTTATTAGCACTCACTATTGACGAGTGCTAATAAGTATGTTATAACACATATATAACAAATAAAACAACAGCTCACACGAGCTGTTACACACGAATAAAATTTTTAGGAGGAATGCGTTATGTTATTACCAAGTGCAAATGTTATGAACAGTATTTTTGGAGAAAGTTTATTTGATGATTTCTTTGACGATTTTGCCCGCCCGATGAGAGCGGCTTCCCGTTTGAATACCTCCACAGGTATTATGAGGACGGATGTCAAGGAGAACGAGACTGGTTATGAGCTGGATATCGACCTGCCGGGCTGCAAGAAGGAGAACGTGAAGGCAGAACTCAAGAACGGGTATCTCACCATCAATGCCGAGACGAGTCAGAACAACGACCAGAAAGACGAGAATGGTAAATACATCCGCCGCGAGAGATATTACGGAACCTGCAGCAGAAGCTTCTATGTGGGTGAGGATGTTCAGCAGGAGGACATCAAGGCGAGATTTGAGGACGGCATCCTGAAAGTGTCCGTTCCAAAGAAGGAGGCAAAGCCTGTCATTGAGGAGAGCAAGTATATTCCGATTGAGGGATAAGAGACAATTGAATAAGGTAACTCTAATAAGGTAATTCTAATAAGGTATTTTTGTAAAAAAACGGTGTAGCCAAGGCTATGCCGTTTTTTGGCTGTCAGAATAACCCTGAGCAATTCCGTGGAACGCATTTTGCGAAGGAGGAAAAACACCTGCGGTATGAATCTCTGAAGACAGCGCTGCAGAAATGATGCAATTTTGATACAATCTGGTTTTATAATAGATCATATTTGTATGCTGCGTGAGTGGTTCGCGAATAAAATATTATAAGACAGGAGTGTTCTATATGAGATTCACAGAGGATAAAGCGCCAAAAAACAGGAAGAAAATCCGTGTGTTCGGCGTAGTTATGACCGTTGTATTGCTTGCGGCGTGCGGCAGTTCCGGCGCGCAGGAGGTCGCGCGAAACGAGGCAGAGCCGGAGGGAAAGACCGTTGTTACGCTGGACTTTGCAGACCTGACACAGACAGACGAGCAGGAAACTTCAGCGCAGGAAACCGAGAACCAGAAAACGGAGCCGGCACTGCCAGAGTCTGAGAACCAGCGTGGAGTTCAGGATACCGGCAGTGAAGCGGGCGGCATTGCTGTCAAAGAGAAAAAGCAGCCGCCCGAGGGTTTTACACTGCGGCTTGATTCCGAGGACTGGGGACTTTCTTTTGGGGAATCTGGCACGCAGCCAGTGGGGAATGCGCTGCCGGAGGATTTGGCGTGGTATGATGCTTATTTTGTGGGCGATGACAGTGAGAAGGTCATTTATCTTACGTTTGACTGCGGCTATGAGAACGGCAATACCGGGGCGATCTTGGATGCGCTGAAAAAACATAACGTCCCAGCAACATTTTTTGTGGTGGGACATTTTTTGGAGACAGCGCCTGATCTGGTGAAACGCATGGTAGAGGAAGGGCACATGGTTGGCAACCACACTTATCACCATCCGGATATGTCCTCAATCTCCAGTCTGGAAGCGTTTCAGAAAGAATTGGATGACGTGGCAGATTCGTTTTATGAGATTACAGGTACGAGATTATCGCCATACTATCGCCCGCCGCAGGGCAAGGCAAATGCGGAGAACATCAAGATGGCACAGCAGCTGGGCTACAGCACGATTTTCTGGAGCCTTGCTTATGTGGACTGGGATACGGAAAACCAGCCTAGCCATGATGCTGCTTTTGATAAGCTCACATCGCGTATTCATCCCGGGGCAATTGTACTGCTGCACAATACTTCCAAGACCAACGGCGAGATTTTGGACGAGCTGCTGACGCGATGGGAGGAGATGGGATATCGCTTTGTTTCATTGCAGCAAGACTTTGCACCATCGATGTAAGGCGCTGGCTTGTCTGTGGATAACAATTGGATAGCTTAAAAAAGTTGTTCACATGATGTGGATAATATGTGGATAAGTATGTGAATAACATGTGGAAGTTTTTTCGTATTTGAGAATTGCTTGAGATTTATAGGGTATTTATCTTATAAAATATATAAAAATGGAGAGAACAATTACATGAAACAAGATCAATTGCCCAAATTGAAAGAATCGCCTATGAGGCATAAACTGTTGATTGTTGATGACGAGAGAGGCATCGTGGACATGATGGCGGATTATTTTGCCCCGTGTTATCAAGTGTTTACTGCCTGCAGCGGGGCAGAGGCCTTGCAGAAAGTGTCTGTACGTCCGGATTTAATCTTGCTCGACATCAACATGCCTGGTTTGGACGGGCTTGCAGTCTGCCGGAAAATCAGAGAATATATCACCTGCCCGATTCTGTTTTTGACAGCGAGAATCGAGTCCGCTGACAAAATCGAAGGGTTTCGGGCAGGGGCGGATGACTATATCGTAAAGCCGTTTGACTTAGAGGAGCTGGGTGCGCGGGTGGAGGCGCACCTGCGCCGGGAGCAGCGGCGGCAGTGTTGTGCGGCAGTGCGTTTTTTTGGGGAGCTGACGGTGGATTATGCAGCCCGCACTGTTGTGGCAAACGGGGAGCTTGTGGTGTTGTCCAAACGGGAATTTGATATTGTGGAGCTGCTTTCGCTCAACGCAGGACAGGTCTTTGACCGGGAACGAATCTACGAGACCATCTGGGGAATCGACGGTGATGGAAACAGTGATACCATCATGGAACATATCCGCAAGATTCGCGCAAAGCTCGCTGTGCATACGCTGCACAGTTATATTGAGACAGTCTGGGGGTGTGGTTATAAATGGAACGGCTAAAAAAAATGGGGCTTCGGAGTTCCTTTTTTCTGGTGTCTGTGCTCTGCATGGCAGCAGCTCTGCTGTTGACGTATGGTATTTATCAGGTCTGTGCAAAGATTTATGACACATACCCCCGTTCTGGCATTGCGTTTACACCAGATGGTGTTGTGATGGATTTAGGTAGACCTACACCGGAACAGGAGCACATGATGCGGTTGTTAAACAAAATTCAATTGCTTGCTGTTTTGATTGTGCCCGTGAGCGGTTTAGGACTGGCTGGCATTGTGTTTTATCACTTGAAATTAAAATTACCGATTGCCGTGCTCAGCGAGAGTACGGAACGGATTCGTATGCACAATCTTGACTTCTCGATTCCCGAGGTTTCTGCGGACGAGCTGGGGCAGATTTGTGCGGCGTTTGAGTTCATGCGCGCGGAGCTGCTGCACACGAATCAGGAGCTGTGGCGGCAGGCGGAGGAGCGCAGGCGGCTCAATGCGGCATTTGCCCATGACCTGCGCAACCCTATAACGGTTTTGAAAGGCACAGTGAAAATGCTGCGGCAGGGAAGCGGGGATATGCAGACGCTCGAACGACTCGAAACGTATACGCTGCGCATTGAACAGTATGTGGAGGCGATGAGCAGTATTCAGCGGTTAGAGCAGATGCCGGTATGCAGAAAAACAGTGAATACATCTGTACTGCGCAAAGAGGTGCAGGAGACGGCAAGAATGCTTGCACCCACACTTGCGGTATTAGTCACGGCACAGGAGGAGGCAGACGTAGAACTGGATCATGGTTTGTTTCTGACGGTTGCGGAGAATCTGATTGGCAATGCAGCGCGTTATGCGCAGAGCAGGCTGGAGATTGTGCTGGAGCTTGTTTCCGAGAAGGGTGAGAACATGCTGCTTTTGACGGTTCTGGATGATGGGGCAGGATATCCTGCGGAGCTCGTCAAAGATGGTCCAAAGCCCTTTAGTAAAAAGCATGAGGAGCCTGTGCACTTTGGAATGGGACTGTACAGCAGCCAATTGCTCTGTGCCAAGCACGGCGGGGCGCTTCGTCTCGAAAATGGAACGGACGGCGGGGCGGCGGCAAAGGCGTTTTTTTCTTAATAAATATCTTGAGCAAATTTTGAGATTTATTTAGTACACTCTTCTGGTAGTTTAGAAACGAAAAGGAGAGTGTTTTTATGTTCATTCAAGCAGAAAATCTAAGTAAAATTTACGGCAGCGGCGCCAATCAGGTCACAGCGCTGCACAAAGCAAATCTTGAGATTGCATCAGGAGAGTTTCTCTCGATCATGGGACCATCGGGAAGCGGAAAGAGTACACTGCTTCACCTGCTGTCCGGTTTGGATTTTCCGACGGAGGGCATCCTGTCTTACGACGGTCAGGAGATCTATAAACTGCGCGACAGGGAGCTGTCAGCATTTCGGCGCAGACGTATTGGATTTATCTTTCAGCAGTTTCATTTAATGCCGATTCTGACGGCGCGGGAAAATATCCTGATGCCGCTGCTGCTTGACAAAAAACAGGCGGACAGTGCCTATTTTGACGAGCTGACAAGGATTCTTGGCATTCGTGACCGACTGGCGCATCTGCCGCATGAGCTCAGCGGCGGACAGCAGCAACGAGTGGCGATTGCACGCGCACTGATTGCAAAGCCAGATATCGTTTTTGCCGATGAGCCGACCGGAAATCTGGACAGCAAAAGCGGCGCGGAGGTCATGCGCATGTTAAAGGATATCTGGCAGAAGATGGGCAGGACGCTGGTGGTTATCACGCACGACTATGGGATCGCGCAGATGGCAGCGCGCAAAGTCGTGATGAAGGACGGCATTTTATCAGAGGGGGACCAGAAAGGGGCGAAAGGAGAATGAAATCGTATTATACGTTGGCTTGGAGAGAAATCATGGGGCAGAAGAGGGTGTCCCTGCTTATTATAATAGCGATTATTATATCCTCGACGATGACAACAGCGGTTGGACAGTCTGTGGGCATTTTGGATGCGATGCGCAGGCAGCAGGCAATTGCAATCGGGGGCGACCGCTATGCGTCTTTTGTGCAGCTCACCGAGACCCAGGCGCAGGCGTTGGAGCGCGATGAACGATTATCATACACAGGGCGCTATGTACAGGTGGGCAGTACGACGTTAAATGATTTGCTGAAGCTCGATCTGGTCGAGTACTGGGGAGACGGGCTGTGCACCCTGCCGGCATACACAAGACTGGCGGAGGGACGGCTGCCTCAAAGTCCTATGGAAATTGTGTTGTCAGAGGATGCACTGCAGTTTCTTGGGTTTACCGGAACTGTTGGAGACACAATCTCCCTTTCGCTCTCCAAGGCATTGCGTCATGGTGTTGAGATTGAAGCTTATGAGTATGAGGCAGACTTTGTTCTTACAGGTATTATACAGAATAATTATTTGGGTTATGTTTATGGGAGTATTCGGGGATTTGTGGGTGAGGGCAGTGCGTCCGTAATTCTGCCGCAGATGTATCTCTATTATTGCATGGACATCAAAACTACGGATAAAAAGAACTTTCAGGCAGTCGTGGATGAGCTGGCTGAAAGTCTGGGAATCCATGAGTTAGATACAATCTATAATGCTCCATATCTGAATGCGCTTGGGATTCATTACAGTTCAGAGGAAGATGGTATCATGCTGGATGATAATGGATTTCCATTTGTCATGTTTGCGGGCGTCTTGGCAGCCCTGCTCATTTTGCTGGCAGCTGGGCTGGTTATATTTAATATTTTTAAAATCGCAGTGACCCGGCGCATTGGGCAGTACGGCGTACTGCGTGCAATCGGCGCAGAAAAAGGGCAGCTGTATCGTATTGTGGCGGCGGAAATTTTATTGCTGTGCATGTGTGGTATTCCGGCAGGACTGCTGTTGGGGCTGCTGTCATCAGAAGGGATTCTGGCGGCAGTGTTCAATCAGCTTTCACCGGAAATGTTTCTCGCGCAGGACACAGCGCAGCTCCAGATGCTGATTGCACAAAATGCTTCTGGAAAATGGGGTTATCTTGTGGTAAGCGTATGCATCGCGCTGTTGTCTGCTTTTTTGGCGGCAGCGCCTGCGGCGCATTTTGCGGCAAAAGTTTCTCCTGTAGCTGCCATGCGCAGCGTTGCATCATATAAGGCGGCAAGACGAAAGACAAGAACGATACGGAATTTTGAGCGGTATTATGCGGCGTTGAACCTGAGCCGGAACAGGAGCCGTACTGTTGTTACGGTCTTGTCGTTGGTGATGAGCATTACGGTGTTTGTGACGCTGCAAAGCTATCTTTCCCATCTGAGTGTCGCAGGGGCAGAGTCGGAACACCTGGGTGATTATTCGGTGGTCAATCTGTATGACGGGTTTTTGCCGGAGGAGCTCGCGCGCATGGAGGCAGACGCCAATGTATCGGCAGTGGCAGCACAGCAGGTTTCTCTTTATAACTTGGATGAGCAGTATCAGCCAGTGGGAATCGAGACGGACTTTTCGCTGGGCATTGGAGAGTGTTTTCAGATCTTTGGCAGCAATGAGTACTGGGCATCGCATCTTTTTCAGGAAACGCTCACCGAAGAACAATGGAGTGCGTGGAAGGCAGGAGAGGGATGCATTGTCCGCAATCCGATTCCAATGACAATCGAAGGAATGGAGATTGGAACGACACATCTTGAAGCGGGCAGTACGATTATGATTGCGGGGCGCAAGTTATCTGTCTTAAAGACATTGGATGGTTATGAGCATTACTTCAGCGTGGGAAACAACGGTTTTATGAATGGTGTGCAGGTTCTTGTGAGCGACCGACTGTATCCGCAGCTCACAGGGAAAGATAGTTATGCAGAGCTGCGGCCAGTTTTGCGGGCAGATGCCAGACGGGAGGTGTTTGACGGCGCCCTTGACAGCCTCTGTGCGCGTGCCGCGGGGACAACATGGGTATCTTA
>CAMWJQ010000019.1 GCA_947174615.1 uncultured Lachnospiraceae bacterium | reverse complement strand
TCAGGAGCTGGTTCCTTGTTGTTTTTCTTCTTTGATTTGAGTTCCGATTCTGTCTCAGTTTCTATCTCAATTTCTGTCTCAATTTCTGTCTCAGTTTCTGTCTCAGTTTCTTCTTCGTCTGTTGTCTCTGTCTCCTCTTCCTTCTCCTCAAAACGCGGCTTCTGCGGCGCCTTGCCAAAATCAAAGGCATTGTTGTTCGAAGCCTCTGTGACACCTCCGCCCGTGTTCTGCTCATCGACATGGATTTCTACCCGTTCAAGCCATGCTGGCTGTGTGTTGTCTGTGTCGCCTAACAGTTTATAGGCAGCATATCCCCCACCCAATGCATACACCCCTGCAAACACGGTACATCCCAGCGTCACCATAATATTCTTAAACGTTGATTTTTTCTTTCCCATACACTCGCGTCTCCTTCACTCATCACTACTCGACTGTCACGGATTTTGCAAGATTCCTCGGCTTATCCACATCGCAGCCCTTTCCGACCGCCACATAATAGCCAAACAGCTGCAGCGGAATAATCGCCAGCGAATTTGTAAAATACTGGTTTGTCCTAGGTATATAAATCACATAATCGGCTGCCTTCTCAATCTCTGTATTGCCTTCATTGGTGACCGCGAGCACAAATGCCCCCCTCGCTTTCACTTCCACCATGTTGCTGAGCGTCTTTTGAAACAGATCGTCCTGTGTGGCGACAGCCGCAACAAGTGTTCCCTTTTCAATCAGTGAGATTGTGCCGTGCTTTAATTCCCCTGCTGCATACGCTTCTGAGTGGATATAGGAGATCTCCTTGAGCTTGAGAGACCCCTCCATAGAAATCGCATAATCCACCCCTCTGCCGATAAAAAATACATCCTTTGCCCCGATATAACGGTTTGCAAAGCGCTGAATCCGCTGCTTATTTGACAAAAGCATCTCGATCTGCGCCGGAAGCCGCTTCAAATCCTCTATCATGCCAAGAAAAGACGCCTGATCCAGCTTTTCCCGCACCTTGGCAAACTTCATGGCAAGCAGGTAGAGCGCTGTCAATTGGGCGCTGTACGCCTTCGTTGTGGCGACAGCAATCTCTGGTCCTGCCCATGTATACATGACATTATCCGCCTCTCTGGCAATCGAGCTGCCCACCACATTGACAATGCCCAGCACCTTGTGACCGAGCTGCTGCGACTCCCTGAGCGCTGCAAGTGTATCCGCAGTCTCTCCTGACTGGCTGATTACGATTACCATCGTTCCCTCCTCCAAGATCGGTCTGCGGTATCGAAACTCACTCGCCACATCCACCTCCACAGGAATCCTCGCAATTCCCTCGATGACATATTTTCCTGTCACACCTGCGTGATAGGCAGAACCGCACGCCACGATAAAGATTTTGCGGATTGCGCGAATCTCCTCATCGGACATATCCAGCTCCTCGATCACAATATCGTGGTTCTTGACGCGGGGACTGATGGTATCTGTCACAGTCTTTGGCTGCTCGTACATCTCCTTTAACATAAAATGCTCATAGCCGCCCTTTTCCGCTGCGTTAGCATCCCACTCGATTGTGACAGACTGCTTGGTGAGTTCCTCCTCATCTACAGTATAAAAATGCATGTGATCGGCGCGAAGACGGACCACTTCCTGATTTTCAATAAAATAAACCTTTCTGGTATACTTGAGCAGCGCCGGCACATCGGACGCAATAAAGCATCCATCCTCATTCTGTCCGACAATCAGCGGGCTGTCCTTCCTGACCGCAAAAATCTGATCGGGATGCTCTGCAAACATAATGCCCAGCGCATAGGATCCCTGCACGCGGTGCATAACCTTCGTGATCGCCTCCAATGGATTCCCCTTATAATAATAATCAATCAGATGCGCCAGCACCTCTGTGTCCGTATCTGAAACAAACGTGTAACCCTTTGAGACCAGCTTTTCTTTTAATGGCAGATAGTTCTCTATGATTCCGTTGTGAACCACTGCGATCGTCTCCTCGGCATTATAGTGCGGATGGGAGTTCGCATCACTCGGCGCGCCGTGTGTCGCCCATCTGGTATGCCCGATTCCTATATTGCCCGGCATCGTTGCCCCGCCGTGTGTCAGTTCCTCAAGAACCTTGAGTCTTCCTGCAGATTTTTTGATCTGAATCTGTTCCCCGTCAAACACTGCCATCCCCGCAGAGTCATATCCTCTGTATTCCAGCTTCGAAAGCCCCTCCAAAATCACCGGCGCCGCCTGATGTTTTCCAATATACCCAACAATTCCGCACATACTTTTATATCCTCCAAATTATATATTCATCTCCATGCCGCCCTTGGCAGCTCCAATAGAAATGTAAAACGTGCCCTCTGCATTTTTATTTTTCTCACCATTCATCCCAATAATTTCTGCTCGCACTGCACCACCTCACCAGAGGCGCCGGCAGGCTTCTGTAGTGTATTCCCAGCTTATATCCTATAAATTTACAACCACTTGACAAAATCAGATATGGTATTTGAATCCATTTCTTTGTCTTTTCCAAATGTCTGATTGTACTTTTAATCAATCTTACGCCCTCATTCTCGGACGATACCGCCTCAAACACCTCCGGGTGGTCTGCCTGCGATACGCCCAAGTCAAAATTCCTGTGAAACTGCTGCATACAGGTATAGTTGTGCGAATGGCGCACCTTTGCGTCTGCTGCATAGGCAATACAATATCCTGCTGTGACGGCATGCCCTGCATAGACCATATCCTCATTAAAAATTGCCTTCTTGACAAATCCGCCAATGTGCTCATAGATTTCCCTGTTGTATGCCGCACATACATTCGAACAAAAAAATGTCTTGATGCCAAGTCTGTCCAGATCTGCCGCCGATTTCACAGAGGATTTGTCAGGGTAGTTAAATGCCCTCGTGTACCGCTCAATCTCGCGGCAGTTTGGATGCGGAAGCTGTCTGGCATACGCTGCCGCAATATCATCCCTTATCGTGAGCGCCTCCACCAACCGCTGTATCAGCCAGTCATCCTCTGGTACCGCATCCTGTGTCATGCACACAAAGATATCTGATTTTGAGTACTGCACTGCCTTCGCTCTCGTTCTTCCGTGATCAAACTCTCGTTCTGAGAGATGATGAATCTCGATATTTTTGTATTTCTCCAGAAATCCCGTCCCATAAAAAAGGTTGTAAAAATACCGCTCTTCGGTATTCATAATAATAATTTTTCTTACGGGATATCTCTGCTTCTCCAATGCCTCGATCAGCTCCATAACCTGCTTTCCCGGCTTGTATGTCAACAATATGGCGTCAACACTGTACTGCATTTCTATCCCCCATTCCACACAAAAAGTACTGTGCCCTGCACATATGCCAAAAAGGAACCGGTTTCGGTTCCTGATCGGCTCCTCTATTCTCCATTATAACTGATTCCTGTGTCAGATGCAATGCGCTGACTGCACTTCTCAACCGTAGGAGACGGCGTGTACTCCTGATCTTCAAACAAAAATTCATGCAGCAAAATCACATTCTTCTTGAGATCAATCGGCACTACCACACTGGCATTCCCAACATGACCGTTCATCTTGACATACTCATTGAACGGGAACCCGGATGTCTCGCCAATCTCATAGCTTGCGATATCTGCGAGCAATGACAGGATTTCCGGCATGTCAAGCGATGTCTTGATCTCGCTGCACACCGCATCCGCAATCTTGTTGAGCGTCGCCGGATTGAGCGTCATAGCCTTCTTTGCCATCAGTGTGAGCACTGTCCGCTGGCGCTCGGTTCTCGCACCGTCTCCGCCGACATAACGGATACGGCAGTACGCCGTCGCCTGAAGTCCGTTGAGCTTCTGCAGACCAGACTTGGTGACTGGCGTGTAGTCCACGCCGGGCGTCGCGGTATAATTTGGCTCGCCAGCGGCATTGAGCTCCCCTGTCGGTTTTCCAACCATCGAGATCTGATAGCTGTTCAGATAGGGGATCTCCTCCTCCGTCACATTGATCTCAACACCGCCAACGGCATCCACCGTCTTGATCACCGCCTCAAATCCAACGGTCACAAAATCCGTGATATCGAGATCCAGATTCATATTGAGCATACCAATTGCCTGCTTCGATCCGCCCTTTGCATAGGCGGCATTTGCCTTGCTGTACTTATCATTCGTCATATTGAGCCACGTGTCGCGGTATACCGATATCAGCTTGACCTTCTTCGTGTCCTGATTGATGGATGCAATCATGATAACGTCTGTACGTGTGTTCTTGTCTAATTCCTGATCCCGTGAATCCACGCCGAACAGCGCAATATTCCTGTACCCCTTCATATTGCTGGTCCCCTGGTCAATCTTATCGATCACCGCTTCATTGATAAATACATCTTCTCGTTTAATATCAACATACTGAATCTTCTGCGCCTTCTTCACTGCCCACAGCGTCCCCACCAAAATCAGCAGCAGAAAAATTTCTGCCACAAACATCACGATTTTTCTCCGCTTTTTCTTTGCCGCCTGTTGAGGAGACAGATTCTTTGGATTTTTCTTCAGATTGCCGTTTGCCTGCGGCTTCTGCCTGCGCTGACCGGGTTCCGGTCTGGTGTTAGCACGCTGCTGTGCTGCTGTGCGCTGTTGTCCTGCAGGCTTTTGCTGCCCTATGGGTCTTTGTTGTCCATCCACGCCCTGCCTTCTTGGCTGTCCCGTTGGTCCTGCCTGCCGGTTTGGGCGCCCTGTCCCGTCTGGCCGCATCTGCCCTGCGGGTTTTGCCTGTCCTGTCGGTCTTGCCTGCCCGCCCGGACGCGGCGCTCCGGTAGTTCTTTGCTGTCCTGCAGGTCTTGCCTGCCCGTTTGCACGTCCTGTCCCATTCGGTCTCATCTGTCCCACAGGTCTTGTCTGACCGCCTGCACGCTGTGCCCCGTCCGGTCTTTGCGGTCTATTGGGTCTTGGCTGCCGCTCACCAGTTGGCATCCTCCTTATATTACTGTTTTTGTTGTTGTCATATTCCTGCATTTTATCCACTCTCCTATAATTAATAGGTATTTTATATAGACAAGCCTAATAGGCATTTTTATTGATAAATCCTCTAAAAAACGTAAGAAATAAGATCTTGATATCAAATGCCATAGACCAGTTCTCAATGTAATACAGGTCATACTCAATCCGCTTCTTGATCGACGTATCTCCCCTGTATCCATTGACCTGCGCCCATCCTGTGATTCCCGGACGCACCTGATGTTTTATCATATACCTAGGTATTTCCTCTCTGAATTTCTCAACAAAAAGAGGTCGTTCCGGCCGCGGACCAATCATACTCATATCGCCCTTTAACACATTAAACAGCTGTGGCAGCTCATCAATGCTGGTGCTGCGCAGTATCCTGCCCACCTTTGTGACTCTCGGATCGTTTTTGACTGTCCAGCCTTTCTTCTCATCCGCATCACTCTGAACCTCCATGCTGCGGAATTTGTACATCTGAAATGGTTTGTTGTGCAGTCCGACACGTTCCTGCTTAAAAATCAAAGGACCTCTGCTCGTCACCTTCACAGCAATGGCAGCCGTCAGCATGAACGGTGAACACAGCACGATTGCCGCCAGCGCACCCACGATATCTACCAGACGCTTGATCAGCATATTTGCCATATTATTCAAAGGCACTCTTCGAATATTGACCACTGCAAGCCCATCCAAATCCTCCAGATAAGGTCTGCTTGGTATGACACTATTATAGTCTGGTATGAATTTGGTATGCACCCCTGACTTTTCACATAGATTAACGATCGCTTCGAGTCTGTCATAATCCGACAGCGAGAGTGTGATCCCAATCTCATCGAGCTGATTGTCTGTCAGGACTGTGTGAAGCGAGTCGATCTCTCCCGTCACCCGGACGCCTTTGTAGACAGCGCCCACCGGAACATGGTCATCCAGTATGCCGCACACCTCATATCCCCACTCGGGATTTGCCTTGATCTTATTAATATATTCTTCACCTGCGCGCGAGTATCCCACCAACAGGATATGCTTGACATTGTAGCCTTTCTTGCGCATCCTGCGAAGCCCGTACCTGACAGACTTGCGCATCAAAGACTCTGCTACAATGTTAATCCCATAGAAGACACCGACCATTCCTCGTGAGAAATCTGGTATATTGATGGCATAAAGCACGACCATGACTGCCAAAAGCCCGACTGTGTTTGCTTTTATAATGTTAAAGATCTCATATATCGTCTTTGCTGTACGCTTTGACGAATACAGATCAAATGTATTATACAAAATCAGATAGCCCGGCACAATGGCAGCCAGTGCGGCAAAGTACGTCTCCACTGACAAAATACCTATGCCGGGGTCGTTCTCCTTCACATATCCGCTGAGCCACAAAAACCAAGAGAACCAGTAAGCAGCCGCTATAACCATTGCATCGAGCAGAACCAGCAGTTTATTAAAATACTTCTGATGATCTCTTATCAATTTTCTCACCCTTATTCCAATGGAAAGAATTTAACTCATTTCATTCTACAATATTTGAGCCAAAAGTACAACTTATTTTTTGCTCATGCAAAAAGTCTGAATAAATTTTTCCATAGTTCGAACTGTATCGACACATAATTTCCTATCCTGCGTCTGTCAAAACATTGTTTGTGCCGTCTCCCGGCAGGACTTGCCGATAGCCTGATCCCCCTGATCAGCCCTGACACATAGTCCCTTCCCATTCCTTTTCTGGCAAAAAACGCCGTTTTTATCAAAAATCCCATGACAAGAAACGGCAGATTGAGCAGAATCTGCAAAGCCGGCATATTTTTATAGATCAGATAGACGCTGTTTCTCGATGCCAGCCTCGTCTTAAAAGTATTGTAGCGTGAACCGCTTGCCGCGCTTCCAGCATGGTATACTATAGAGTTTGCCGCAAATTTGTTTCTGTATCCATAAATTTTTGCCCTATAACCAATGTCTATGTCCTCAAAATAGGCAAAATGTTCTTCATCAAACAATCCTACCTTCGTTTCTTCCAGCAATTCCCTGCGGTAAATTGCAGCCCCTGCACATGCCGCGAAAATGTCACAATCCTTGTCATAGCGCTCCGGCGCCTTCCCTTTCCCTCTGGCAAATGCCCACCCGAGCGCACAGTAATAGTCTCCCGCGTCATCTACTTTATCCTTGTCATACAGTGACACAAGCTTTGCTGATGCGGAAAAGAGTTTCTGATCTTTATCGCTGTCCATCACTTTCTCAAGTTCATGGACAAACGAAAAATCTGCCTGGGTGTCATTGTTGAGCAGGATTACATACGGCGTAGCGCTCACGTGAATGCCTTGATTGACCGCGTGGCTGAATCCTGTGTTTTTCTCATTGACAATCAGACGCACCTGAGGAAACCGATCCCGAACCAGCTCCATGCTGCCATCCGTCGAAGCGTTATCCACCACTACCACCTCGATCTCCTTTGTCGTCCCACCATACAGACTTTCAAGACAAGATTGAATATAATTCATTCCATTATAATTAGGTATCACGATTGTTGTCTTTGTCATTGTCACAATTTCCTCACATACATGGGGTCCAGAAGCAATCTTGCCCCTTTATCGACGAGCCGACTGCCCAGCGACTCACCAAGCTTTGCCAACCGCTCCTCCCCGTCCGCAGTTTGCGCCAAATCCTGTATCCACTGCGGCAGCTCTTTCCTTTCTGTACACAGCGTGCTCTCATATGGATGCCCTGTGACCGCCTCGTAAACATCCTGGTATGCCTTATTGACTGCCATATTCCGCAGATCGAGCGCCGTAGTGTTTTGATAGAGGTCCATGCGGTTCATGTATCCTGCATACAATAGCGGCTGTCCCTGGTAAATTCCTGACGCCACCTTGCCATGCCGTACAACGAATCCTCCTACTGCTGCTACGTCAGGTCGGTGCGTCAGCACACTGTCTCCATATTCAATGCGGTAGAAGCCCAGATGTTTGTTGTGGCGGACATCGACCTTCCAGCCCATGCGCTGTGCAAAATCCACCAGTGCTTTTTTCCCTGCCTCATAGGCATACATCTTGCTCTGTGGATTGTCCGCCGTAGAATTTTCATGACAGCGCCAATGATACAGCACCTTTGGCACATGCACGATACAGTCCTCCATGCGCTTTGCCTCTTTGTTTCCCTTTTCCTTGATGAGCAAACTGCTCACGATCCTGAGAACCACATCATAATCCTGTGATCCGTCATACTCCTTCCTGATTTCAAGCTTCCTGAGCACATCCGCGCGCACCACCATAAAATGACAGATATAATTATTGGTTAAAAGTAAATCCAGATTAAAGTCCATCTTGAAATGCGGGTCATAAAAATGTGTTCCCGACACATCACACTTATCTTCGTCTGAGTACGCCAGTATCGGCATATCCTCACAGACAGCCCGCGCCATCTCATACAGCGCATCCGCAGTCAGCAGATCATCATGATCCAGCAAACCATAATAGTCCCCTGTGGCAAGCTGTATCGCGCGGTTTGTGTTCTCTGCAATGCCATGATTTTCCTCCAGCCTCACATATCGGATACGGGCATCCTGATACCTTGCCACCGTCTCACGGACCACCTCCGTGACACTGCCGTCTGCGATGACAAGTTCCCAGTTTCCATACGTCTGTTTGATACAGCTTTCAATCAATGCTTCCATATATACGCTCTGTGTCTCGTATGCTGGTACGAGAATCGAAAATTTGAGATCCGAAGTCTGACGGTCTGCCCGCTGTCTCTCCAGCTCGCAAGCGTCCGGCGCATGGTATTCATAATCAGCATAATACTTTGCCGTCATACGCTCCCACGCCGCGACAACTGCCTCCCCATACCCGTTTTTCTTACTGTAATTAATTGTCTTTTTGATATTCTGTGCCAGTGACATCGCTTTCCCCCATGTCTGTACTATTCCTTATCGCTATTCTTTCTTTTCCAAAAATATCTTCCTGCTGATAAAATTGTATACCATCACAATCGCTGTTGCGATCACCTTCGCCCCAGTATAGGCGAGATCATAGTTTAACATACTTTGCAGAAACGCAATATTACCGTAAATCGGACCCACGCAGATCCAGATGATGAGGGAGTTCAGCCCCAATCCAATCACACTCAGGACAATAAAAGCCGCAAATTCCTTCCTGCGGTCAAGATCCCCTTTGCGCTCAAAAACAAATTTAAAACTCAAAATATAATTTATCACGACGGAAACTGTAAATCCCAGCGCAGATCCTGCCATGGATGCAGCTTTAAACACTTCATCGCCGCCCAGTTTCACAATTATTTTCATAACCGAAAGTCCAATAATATAGTCGATGCCAAAGCAGATGACACCCACAATGCCGAATTTCATAATCTGTGCAACTAATTTTTTCATGCAGTTTCTCCCATATTTCTTACGAAATGAAACCAGACGGTTTGTGCCAACCGTCCGGTTTCATAGTCATCCATTATTCTTCAATGACTGCCTTCACCTCATTGGTCAAATCCTCTACCTTCTTCTGGGCATCTTCAAGGCTGGTTCCCTTCACACCCATGTAGAATTTAATCTTTGGCTCTGTGCCGGAAGGTCTTGCACAGCACCATGAATCATTGGTGAGGTCAAAATAGAGCACATTGGACTTAGGCAGTCCTGTAGGATAGGTCTTTCCCGTCTCAAGCTCTGTGATCACATCATTCTCATAATCTCTCACGCGCACGACCTGAAGCTCGCCAAACTGCTTGGGCGGATTGTTCCTGAACTTATCCATCAGTGCAGCAATCTGCTTTGAGCCGTCGATGCCCTTCATTGTGATCGCGTACTGTGTCTCCTTGTAATATCCATATTTCTCATAGATTTCAAGCATCATGTCATACAGGGTCTTTCCGTTCTTCTTGCACCATGCGGCAACCTCGCACAGACACATCACTGCGACAACTGCATCCTTATCCCTGGCATGTGTTCCTGCAAGGCATCCATAACTCTCCTCAAGACCAAACACATAATTGTTCGAGCCAGTCTGTTCAAACAGCTTAATCTGCTCTCCGATAAACTTAAAGCCAGTGAGCACTTCGATCAGCTTTACGCCGTACTCTTTTGTGATCGGCGCTGTCATGTTTGTGGTCACAATCGTAGTGACAAGCGCCGGATTTTCAGGCATAGTTCCTGTTGCCTTGCGCTCTCTCAAAATGTACTCTGCAATCAGCATCCCTGACATATTGCCGGTAAACGCTTTGTACTCTCCACTTTTGGTATCCAGCGCATAGATGCCAAGTCTGTCCGCATCCGGGTCTGTGGCAAGCACGATGTCCGCATTCTTTTCTTTGGCAAGCTTCAAGGCATATGTAAATGCCTTGGGATCCTCTGGATTCGGGTAGTCCAGCGTTGTGAACTTCGGGTCTGGATTCTCCTGCTCTGGCACAACATATACATTCTTGAATCCAAGTTCAGACAGAATCCTTCTGACCGGCTTGTTGCCTGTACCGCACAGCGGTGTGTACACAATCTTAATATCGTCTGCAACCGCCTGAATCACATCGGGATGGATAATCTGCTTCTTTAACTCTGCCATGTACGCATCATCGATCTCCTTGCCGATCACCTGATACAGCCCGGCATTGACTGCTTCCTGCTTGTCCATGGTCTTAACGGTGTGATAGTCTGTCACCGCCTTCACCTCGCCGATGATATCTTTGTCCTTGGGCGCTGTGATCTGTGCACCATCCTCCCAGTATACCTTATAGCCATTGTACTCTGGAGGATTGTGGCTTGCTGTGATAACAATGCCTGAGATGCAGCCGAGTGTCCTAAGTGCAAACGAGAGTTCCGGCGTCGGTCTGAGCGACTCAAAAACATATGCCTTGATGCCGTTTGCAGCCATACACAGCGCAGCCTCATCCGCAAATTCAGGTGACATGAAGCGCGAATCGTATGCAATCGCAATGCCTTTTTTCTGTCCGTTCGCTTTTATGATATAGTTTGCCAGCCCCTGTGACGCTTTTCTTACCGTGTAAATATTCATGCGGTTTGTACCTGCGCCGATCACACCTCTGAGTCCACCAGTACCAAATTCAAGCTCCTTGTAGAAACGTTCTTCAATTTCGCTCTCATTATCCTTAATCTTTAAGAGCTCGTCCTTTGTTGCCTGGTCAAAGTAATCATCATTGAGCCAGAAGTTAAATTCATCCATAAAACTCATACTGCTACCTCCATATAAATCATTAAAAACAGTGCGTTGTCAATTTGCACTACGTTCCATATCCATTAAACCAAAAATTTGGAAATTTTTCAAGATTATACGCAAATTTAACCAAATTTTATCTACTTTTATTATGGATCCACCCGCAGCGAATAATCGCTGCGGTCAAGCGAGAAATTTGGATTGTAATATGGATCCCCCTTTGTGAGCAGTTCTTTCCACCGTTCGCGGAACAGCGCCGACTCTTCCTCATACCGGGCTGCCTTTGCCGCATCCGCCAGATCACTGCCGCGCGATGCCGACTCAAAGTGATACAGCTCAGCAAACGGCGTAAAGACATTCAGATACCCTTTCGCCCGGATGCGCAGACAGAAATCCACATCATTGAGCGCCACTGCAAACGCCTCGTCCAGTCCGCCAAGTGCATCATACAGACTCTTTCTCACCATTAGACAAGCCCCTGTCACCGCTGACACATTTTGCGCATAGCACAGCCGCCCCATATAACCGAGATTGTCATAGTTGATTTTATAGTGTGTGTGACCTGCCGTCCGATGTGCGCCAAGTCCAACGACCACCCCCGCATGCTGGATTGTACGGTCTCCGTAGTAGAGCTTTGCGCCGACTGCTCCCACATCGGGGCGCTGGGCGTACATCAACATCGCCTCGAGCCAGTTCATTGATATGATCTGTGTGTCATTATTTAATAACAGCAGATATTTTCCTGTGGCAAAGCCTGCGCCGAAATTGTTTATTTTTGCATAGTTAAATGCTCCTGTGTAAGTAACAACTGTTATGTTCTTTTGTTCTTTGAGGGTGGCATAATAATCAAATACTTCTTTATTCGTACTGTTGTTTTCTATAATGATAATCTCATAATTGCTGTACGTGCTGCGCTCCTGAATCGAACGGATACAGCGCCTTAAATCCTCCAGATGATCTTTGTTCGGTATCAGGATCGAGATCCTGTCCTCACTTAATATCTCATATTTAATCTCAAAAATGGTGTCAAATGCCCGCGTGCTCTTGATCTCAAAATTCTTGAAGCCGCACCGTGTCAGATGGTCTGCCACCGCCCCCTTTGCCGCCGCGATGGCATAGGGTTTTGCGCTGATATCGCTGGCGGTACTCGCTTTGTGGGAACGCCAGTAATACAAAAGCTTGGGCACATGCACGACTTTTCGGGCACTGCTGGTCAGCCGCAGAATCATGTCATGGTCCTGACTGCCGTCAAAACCGCTGCGAAACAGCTCTGTCCCCTCAAGGAGCTTGCGTGAAAACACACTGAAATGACAGATGTAATTGTTTGCCCTGAGATTGTCCGGCGCAAAATCCGGCTTAAAATGCAGTGTAATCATATTGTTGATGCTGTCGCCCTTAAAGGTCGTCTCATCACAGTAGAGATAGTCCGCCCCCTGCTCATTAATCGCCCTCACATACTCATACAGCGCGCAGGGGTGCAGCACATCATCATGGTCAAACAGACCGATATACTCGCCGGACGCCATTGTATAACACTCGTTTGTATTCGCGGAGATCCCCCCGTTTTGTGCGAGTTTTTTATAGATAATGCGGTTGTCTTTTTCCCGGTATTCCTGACAGCGCGCTCCCACATTGTCATGTGCATCGTCAGAGCCGTCTGCCAGACAAAGCTCCCAGTTTTGATAGGTCTGTTTTATCACGGATTCAATCATCTCGTCAAGAAACTTGATCGGTGTATTGTAAAGCGGTACTAAAATGCTGATTTTGACCATCTTGTCAAATTTGGCATTTCGCTGCTGCGCTTCCTGTTCCGGGGTGGGAAAGCTCGCTGTTCCGTGAAGTTTTTTCGCCTCCGCCTCAATTTTTTTCTGTTTTAATTTACTCGCGATCCCCTTAGGACCGCCTAAATTACGCACACGCCTATAATTCCGCAGCCCCCAGTGCATCGTCTGGCGCAGAGGCTTTGATGCCTTCCACAGCGGATTGTTCTTGATGCGGTCAAGCTGAAACTGCAGACTGTCCGCCTCATTTTTCGCATCCGCAAGCCGCCCTGCAAGAGACGCCGCGCGCGCCTTCTCCTGCTCATACGCCTGTTTATAGAATTGCACATCCTGCACTTCCTTATTCTGCTCTCTGCCTAGATTGTCAAAATTATCATTTGCCATGACGCCTCACACCTTTCTGGTATTTCTATCTCTATTTATATTTCGATCTCAATCTGCCCGCCCTTGTCATCCGTTGCCCAAAATAGCTGCTTTTCATGAAATAAAACAGCAGCCTGATAGCGCCCCCGCCGCAAACCACTCTTTTCAAACCGCACCTGTATACCGGACAGTGCCGCCTGCGTTGTCTTTCCATCCGCCGCAAAGACTTCTGCCACATCCTCCCGAAGCTTTGGCGGTATCTCAAACAAATAGACCGCATCTGCACTGTACAGGCACAATTTTCTGGAAATTCCTGCATTGCTGCGCGCCCGCTGTATGCACCATCCGTTGACCGTCACAGTCTTTTCCTCCTGCTCGACGCTGTCAATGTGCGCCATCAGCAGATGATATCCGGTCACTCTATCATAGAGTTTTCCCAGAATACCAAACTTTCCATACCGTCCCAAAATCTTTTTCCTTTCAGAGACCAGCATCTGCCTCGGCAGGATAAGCTTATCACATGCATACAAATAATTCGTGGTATAGTCCGTATCTTGCTTCCACTGTACCAGATGGGGGCTGTAAAAGGGATCCCATGCCCGAAATGCCGGATACTGCTCATACAGCCGCTCCTTCTCATCTGCCAGCCGCCTACGTTTCTCTGGCGTCGTGTCATGTCCCCTGCTGAGAGACTCGTGGTGTATCAGCGCTGCCTCATTCACCTGCACATTAAAGTATCCTGACTGGTACAGCCGAAAGCAGAACGCCACATCATTGTATGCCACTGCAAAGGACTCGTCAAAACCGCCCGCCGCGTCAAACACGCTTTTTTTGACCAGCATACACGCTGCCGTAACCGCCAGCATATCATAGTTTAACGTATTATGCCCATGATACAGGCAGCCTGTATCGACCATGCCGCCAAGCTTGTGCGCTGGTCCAATGCCCATATTCGTAATCCCTGTATGCTGGATTCTGTATTGCCCGTTCTCCTTTTGTATCAACGGATAATACAGCTTTGCCCCGACTGCACCGACATGCTGACAGCGCGCATAATTCATCATACGCGCAAGCCATTCTGCGCCCTCCTGTGTATCCATGACCTCAATATCGTCATTGAGAAATAATAAAAAACTGCCTGAAGCCGCCTGTGCCCCTTTATTGCACATCGCAGCGAAATTAAAAGAACACGCTTCATACAGATACAAAATCTCAAGTCCCGGCTTCTTGTGCGCAGCTTCTTCTATCAACATCTCTATTTGTTTTTGCTGCGCCATACTGCTGCCATTATCCACAATAATCAACTCATATCTGTCATAGGCGGTATATTGTATCAGTGTTTCCAGACACCGCTGCAATATTTCTGCATTGTCCTTGCTGGGAATGATAATGGATACCAGTTCCTGAAGCGGTATCTCTGCCTTTTGCAGAACTTTGATCTGCCCTGCGCATTCCAGCCGGTCCGCGGACGCCAGACAGTCATTGGTATACAGTACCTTTGCAAGATGTACAACCTTCACAGTTTGCAGAAACTTATATTCCGATAAAGTTTCCATAAAAATCCAGTATACCAGCTCGTAGATGCTGATGCTGTCTCCATGTTCTTTCGTCATTTGCAAAAGCGTATCGCCCCGCACCGCAAAAACACTCCCCAGATAAAAAAAGGAACACAGCGTATCCGGTGAAAAATCAGGCTTAAACCAAGGCGCTCCTCTATAGGCGTCACCATCTTTGTCTCCATGCGCTGCCTCTGTGTCCATCCCATACAGCGCGCCCAGACTGCCGCGGTAATCCTCGTCTGCATAGACCAGCGCCGTCTCTGTATGCTTACAAAAGACATCCGCAATCACCGCCTCTGCACCTGGGGTCAAGCTGCCGCCTGTCCGCGCAAACAGATAGATGGTATCTGCGCATAATGCGCCATAACCAGACACACGGTCCATACACGAAGAAAAGGGAAGCGTGCATATCTGCTTCCCCGCATCCGGTCTGTCAAAAATCCGCTCCATACCCTCCTGCGCGTTCAGCCATTGCAGATACGGTGTCCTCTGTGCAAAAAGTTCCTGCTGATAGATTCTATCATACGTCTTATCTCTCATTCCCTCATTCTCTCACTCAACTGTCAGCCTTTTCTCCATACTTCGATACAGCCGTTGTCTGGAACAGCCATCCTTTGCTGTCATCCACAGCTCATAGGTGTCCGGCGGCAGCGCCCCCTCCTCAATCCAATTACAGAAGCCTGTCATCAGGACATTTGTCTCATTTGGTAAAATTGCTGCCACATCCTTGCGGTACCGCTTTTGGACCGGAAGAGCCCACACCTTGCCCGCACTGTTGACCAGAAGAATCTTAAACGCATAGCGGGCATTGTCCGCCCCTGGTACATACGCCCAGCCCTTGATTAAATAATACCGCTTTTCTTTCTTCTCAAAATGCTCCCTGCCGCACTCCTCCACAGAAATCATGATCGCCTGATTCATGGTCTCTGGTGCGGGAAGCCGGTCTCCCTCCATCAAAATCTGATCTGATTTGCCAGCGCCGGACAGCTCATATCCCTCAAGCCAGCGGCAGCGATACTCCGGATCTCCGCTGTTTAGCAATGTACCGATAAAGGGGTCCTGCCTGTACAGCGCCGGATGTCTGCTGTACAGCGTATCCTTTTCTGCCGTCAGACGCTTTAGTTTCCGCTCGTCCTTTAGATCATCCCCACGGCTAAGCGACTCATGGTGATAGAGCACCACATCATTTCGCTGTACATTGTACAATCCTCTGCTGTGCAGCCGAAAGCACAGATCCACATCATTGTATGCCACTGCCAGCCCTTCATACAGTCCTTCCATCGCAAGAAAACACGCCCGCCGCATCAATAGACACGCCGCAGTGACGCCGATCAGATCATACACAAAGCGGTTTCTTCCATAATAATAGGACATGTTATCGTCCAACAGCTTGAGCTTATGACCGGGACCGGAGATTGTGTTGGTGATTCCCACATGCTGAATCAGCGACGTCCCCGGATACAAAAGCTTCGCGCCAACTGCACCGACATGTACAAGCGATGCCTGACCAACCATCCTTGTCAGCCAGGAGGACTCAAAAACCTCCATATCGTCGTTGAGCAGCAGCAGATAGGTTCCTTTTGCCCGCTGCGCTCCAAGATTGCACATTCGGGAAAAATTAAAGTCCATCGGCTGATAGAGATACTCAAACGAGCATTCCTGCCTGAACGCCTCAAGCGCACTGCGCGCTGTCTCAGTACTGCCATTATCCACAACAATAATTTCATAATTGGGGTATGCAGTATGCCTTTGAATCGAACGAATACACTGTTTCAATACTTCTGGGTTGTCCTTTGAGGGAATGACAATGCTGACCAGCGGCGTGTCCAGCAGACTGTAAATAGGATATGTGACGCCAGTTGAATCATCCACTGCCATCTCGGCACGAATGCCCCGCCTATCAAACGCACGTTCTCTAATCCAGTCATATGAAGCGCCTACACCGATCAAGTCCGTCTCGTTCATGAGCTTCTCCTCGATTTCTGCCCGGTTCTTTCCTGTTCTGTATGCATGAAATAAAATCTTCTCAAGATGCCCGGGACAGTGCTCTCCCTCGGATGCCTTCAGCACAAAATCATAGATATTTTTGCGGTAGTCGTCATCACCAAGCCATTCAAGCCCTATAAATGCCGTCCTGCGCACCGCAAAGACATTGCCAAAATATAGAAAGGAGAGCAGGGTATCCGGCGACCACATCGGTTTTGTCCACGGGAAAACCCTGTGTGCACTCTCGTCCGCAGGCAGCTCCTGCTCCTCCGGCAAAATCCATGCGTCCTCATCCGCATAGACAATGTCTATGTCCTGATGTGTCTTAAAATACTGTGCAATCTCATCGGCTGCCCAGTCTGCAAGCCTGCCCGCCTCCGACACAAACAGAATGTAATCCTGCTTGAGCGCTGCGAGGGAGAACGCGCGCCCGCACTGTTCTATATACACAATGCCAACGGCATTGACAACGGCATTGACAACGGCATTCTTTGCAGCTGCCGGACTGCCTTGTTCCGTCTCCCTTACCCACACCAGATACGGCTCTGTCTGACAGCGCAGCTCCCGCTCATACTCCTCAATACATTTCCTGTACAATCTGCCCTGTATGGCATCCTTGATCTTCCCTAACATACTATCCCCACTCTCTCCATCTGAGCCCTATTTCCATCTAGTCCTTAAAAACGTCTTTGTCCTAGTGACCAGATCCTCCTTTGATTCCTGCTGCACAAGCTGGCTGGCAAGCGGCTGCGGCAGCTCCAGCACATCCATATCCACGCGAAGATGCCCACCCCCGGTCACCTGAATAACAAAATTAGGGTCTCCATTGTCGAACACAATCCAGCCGCACTCCTGCCATACACCATTCACTTGGATCTCATTTACCGTGTAGACTCTGCCATTTACCCGAATCTCACGCAGCTCTACCGCACACGAAAAGGAACAGGGGTCAATGCGCACGCCCACAGCGCCCGCCGGAATGTCATACTCGATCGTAAGATACCGCTCCTTAAGATAGCAGTCTAACAGTTTGACCGAATCTCCCTCGCTAAACCCCTCCCCATAATCTACAAAAATCTGTGCGGCATACTGGACGTCTGCATGATTGCAGTACTTGATCATACCATCCAGCGCATAAGCCCTATTGCCAATTAATTCACGCATCCGCTCTGCCGATGCATGGCTCCCCGTGATGCGCATCTGAAACTCCCGCTCGTCTGCGACAGCCGCCTTGACTGCACTCTCCGACAACCCCAGCAAATCCTTCATGAGCAGGTCTTGGCAGGCTTTTCTCGTCCCGCCGCCCAATGTGTAATTATAAAAGGCACGAAACGCAATATCCACCGCATCAATATGCTTGTCAAAGGTCCACTCATAATCAATGACATGCCACCGTTCACCATCCACAAGTATATTGGGAAAGATAAAGTCAAAATTGCTGACTGCATAGACCTCTTCATTGAAGTGAAGCCAGTACAGATACTCCTCGACCAGCGCCTTAAAGCCTGCGACATCCCCCCGCCCCAGACATTCATCCAAAAGTGATTCCAAGGTCCTGCCCTTACAGAAATCGAAGGAAAGACCCATCTTCATATACCCATCGAACTGTATCTTAAACACATATTAA
>CAMWJQ010000018.1 GCA_947174615.1 uncultured Lachnospiraceae bacterium | reverse complement strand
GTATGTCGTGAAACGCAGCCCCGCGCCGATTGCTCTGTCCTCAGAGTTATTTCCTGGCATTCCCCATATATCATGGTCTGCATGGTGCTTCATGATACCGTCTGTATCTGCCGCAAACAGTGGGCTTCCATATAAATCATGCTGGAAATAAGTGTCTGCTGCCGGAATGCTTACACCTGTCTCCGGCGTAAACCGCTGGCTGACACGGCTGTATCCATGCCCAAATGCCGCGTTCACTGTACCAAGACCTGACACCTGTGTCACCAGGTCATTATGCATACCGCCGATATAATCCGGCATGTAAGTCGAGACGATGGCATCTGACGTCTTTTTCACTCTTGCCAGAAGTCCATTATAAGTATACTCCGATTTCTTGCCATTGACAAGGTTTGTGCCTGAAATCATGCGGTTTGCGGCATCATAGACATAATTCCTTAATACCTGCTCCCCTTGCCGTTCCTCAGTCAGGTTTCCACGACGGTCATAAAGATAGCTGTGTACGTCCTCGCCCTGCGTCACCGCTGTAAGCTGGCTGAACGCATTATACTGATATGCTGCCGCGAGAGTTCCGTTCTTATGCTTTGCTGTACGGTTGCCAAGGGCATCATAGACATACGTCTCTGTATTTTCGCCGTCACTGTATGCAGTCAATTGTCCGAGAGCATCATAGACATAGCTTCTGCTGCGGGCATATTCGGGTGTGTCTGACGTACTGTCATGCTGTGTGATACGCCCGAGGGCATCATAAGTGATCTGTTCGCCGATACGGATTGTCTCACCAAACTGGCGGTTCAGCGATACCGGACGATTATTTTTATCATAAGTATATGCCACGGTGTTTCCAGGCTGTATGGCTTTGATCAGGTTCCCTGCCTTGTCGTAATCATAGGCGGTTGTACCAAGCGCCGCGTCGGTGATCTTTTTAAGCCTGTCATTTTTGTCAAAGGCGAATGCGGCTCTGCTGCCACCTGGGTAAAGAATGACTGTGCGGTTTCCTGCTGCATCATATTCAAATGCAGTCTCCATGCCGCCTGGCTCTTTTACCTTTGTGAGTCTGCCGAGTGTGTCGCGCGTGAATGCTGTCGTTCCGGTCCAGTCCTGCATCTCCACCAGCTGACCACGGCTGTTGTAGCGGTAGGTCACAGACTTGTCCACGCCGAACTGGATGCTTGCCGGAAGATTATTGAGGTCATAGGTCACTACTGTGTGATTTTGTTCTTCATCAACGATCTCTGTAATATTGCCGTTTCCGTCATAACTGTAGCTGCGTTCCTCCAATAACGGATTGATTTCTTTAATCATACAGCTGCGTTTGTCATACTGGTACAGCGTGATGCATGTTTTCTCTTCCCCTGCATCCCTGTATTCTTTGATGCAGTTATTCAGCGCGTCATACTCAAATGCCGTTTTATTGCCAAGCGCGTCTGTCACGGACGTTAGGTTGCCGTTTCCGTCATATTCATATGCTGTTGTGCTGCCGAGCGCATCGGTCATTGTGGCAATCCTGCCGTCTGGGGTATAGGTAAATGTGGTCGTATTTCCCACAGCATCTGTGATATCCGTCACCTGTCCGAGTGCGTCATGTGTGTAAGTTACCGTATTTCCGAGTGCATCACACACCGTTTCCACCTGTCCAAGCGCATTGTAGGTGTACTCGACCGTCTCGCCCTCCGCCAAAGCAAGTTTGGTCAGGTTTCCATTCGGTGCATATGTGCAGGTCGTAATATTGCCAAGCGCATCGGTCTGTGTGAGCACCCTGCCCATAGCATCATAGGTATAGGTCAGACTGTTCCCACTGGCATCTGAAAGTTTTGCGAGCCTGCCCCTGCTGTCATATACATAGTCTGTCCTTGCGCCCTCCTGGTCTGTGACAGCTGACAGTCTGCCCGCTGCCGTGTATTCCATCGTAATACCTGCGCCGTTTTTGTCCGCGGCTGTTGTCATTCTGTCCATAGCATCATAGGTATAGGTCCAGCTGCTGCCGTTGGCATCGGTGTACTTTGTCATGTTGCCCGATGCATCGTACTCACATGTTCTGCGGTGTCCCTCTTCATCTGTAATGCCTGTGATTCTGTTCAGACGGTCGTATGTATACTGTTTTATTCCGCCTGCGGGGTCTGTCTCCTTCACTAAGTTGCCGTTGCCGTCATATTCGTAAACCGTTCTGCCATTATTGGCATCGGTCACGGCTGTAAGCATTCCTCTTGCATCATATTCGTATGTGACACAGTTGTCCGACGCATCTGTCACTTTTGTCAGGCGGTTGTTGGCATCATATTCATAAGTAGTTTTGTGACCAAGAGCATCCTCAATCGCAAGACAGTTTCCATTTTTGTCATAGGTATATTTTGTGACGGCTCCATTGGGTGCCGTCTCCGCTGTGATGCGCCCTGCACTGTTATAGGTGTAAGTGGTTCGGTTCTTTTCTTTATCCTCATAGGCAGTGATTCTGTTATCCCCGTCATAGTCTGCGGTCTCTGTATGTCCGCAGGAATCCTCGACAGAACTGAGTCTGCCCAGTTCATCATAAGCGAATCTTATGATTTCTTCCTCTCTTGTGATGGAGAGCAGCCTGTCACCGCTATCATAGCTGTATTCTGTGACATTGCCTTCCTCGTCGGTCATGGTCAGAATGTTGCCATTTCCGTCATACGTGTATGTCACAGTGCTGCCAAGCGCATTTGTCACTTGTATGACATTGCCTGCATGGTCATACAGATATGACGTATTGTGTCCCCTTTCGTCCGTTACGGCTGTTACTTGTCCCATAACGTCATATGCATAGCGAAGCTCTCCGCCTGCCGCGTTTCTCACCACGGTAAGCCTGTCCGCATCGTCAAAAGTATAGCTGGTCGTATTCCCGTTTTTATCGGTATAGGAGGTCACACTGCCCCACTGGTTATGCTGGAAGCTCTCCTGATACTCCAGTGCATCTTTCTCGGACTTTAGATTTCCTTCCTCATCATATGTAAAGGTATGCACTGCACCCATCGCGTCTGTGACGGATGTCAACTGCCCTGCCTCATTGTAGGCGAACTGCTGTTGATACCCCATTCTGTCTGTGATGCTTGTGCAGCTTCCGTTTGCGTCATAGCTGTACAGCACCTCCCCGTCAGCGTCGGTCATGCTCAGAAGGCTGCCGTCCTTAGAGTAGGTGTATGCAATCGCACTGCCTGCAGGAGAAATATAGGAAACAAGCCGCCCTGCCGCATCATGCTCATACTGATATCTGTTTCCAAGGCAGTCTGATACTTCCTGCAGATGATTTTTGCTGTCGTATGCATACTGCCATTTGGTTCCATTTTTGTCCGTAAAGGCTATGAGATTGTCCTGTTCATCATATTCATAGCTGCTGACATTTCCATTTTCGTCTGTTATGGAGGTCACGTTGTTCTTGGCGTCATACGTATAGCGTGTTGTCGTCTTATCCCTGTTCTCGACGCACGTTGGCTGGTTCTGCTGGTTATAGCTCACCTTCTCTGTCGTCTCGTCAGGATAAGTGATACTGTCCATGCGCCCGCAGTCGTCATAGGTCATCGCTGTGATATTGCCAAACACATCTGTCTGCTCCGTGATTCTGCCATAGCTGTCAAACTTGTTATGAATTCCAGTCTTGGAGCTGCTGATTTCTGTGACATTGCCGTCTGCGTCGTAAGTGTATTTTGTAAAGTATTTGTCTCCTGTATGGAAATAAGTCTCCCTGTTTGACTCATCATAGACCACGCGGTATTCGCCCCTGCCAGCTAGAACCTGTTTGACGACACGCTGTTTCTGATCATAAGTGTTGGTCAGATAGCCTGTGCCATTGAAGTCCGTGATCGTCAGCAGATTGCCCGATGCGTCGTAGGTGAAGCTGATGCTCTCATTCTCTGCATTTCTGATAGCTGCAAGGTACTTGTCCTTATACAGCAGACTGATTTCGTTCCCTGTCTCGTCCGCCACTTTTGCGAGATACCCATTCTGATATGTAAATTTCAGTTTTTCGCCATGCCTGCCGGCAATTTCCAATATTTTACCATCCGGATCTGTCTGGATACGATATTCTGTGAGACCATCCTCTATGATAGAAGCAAGATGGCTGCTGTGATCATAATGATATTCTGTACCATCTATATCTGTCACATAATAATTAAAATTCTCATCGCGCTTCAGACTGTATGCAGAATGGACGCCTTCTGCCAGACAGTGCTGTTTTTCTCCTGTCCTGTAAAAAGGAATGATACTGCCGTTGGGCGTCTCAAAATATACATAAGTATCATCTGCATAAAGCATATAGTTCAAAGAATGTGTCCACTTACTTCCCATTTTTCCATAATGGCTGCCGCGCTGTGACTCATACATCGGCACAAATTCGAGATTGTCCCTGCCATTTCGTTCGAGCCATGTATGCTGCCACATAAAGGCGCCTGTAACGACATTGACAGGATCAAGCTCTGTGTAGAGCTGTTTTCCGTTGGGATATCTTCTCTTATGTCTCCTTGGCGGAACGTGGGTGTCTTTATTGATTTCTGTCGTATGAACTGTCTGCACTGGACTGTAGCTGCCAGGACCTCCTGCATTTTTTGCCCGTACCTGATAGGTATAGTCCTTGCCAGGTTTCAATCCCGTGACGGTCTTGGATGGCTCTGTCGTGCTGTGAATCGTTCCGTCAAATAAAAGGTCGTACCCTGCAGCCCCGTTTACAGCATCCCACTTGACGGCTGCTGTATCCTTGGTTGCTGACGCTGTGACATTTGACGGCGTCGCGGGCGGCTGTATCTGTGTCCTGACAGTACCAGATGAATATGCACTCGATCCGCCTAAATTGACTGCACATACCTTGTAGGAATAATTTGTGTCCGGACTGAGTCCCCTGATAGTTTGTGAAGTCCCGTTTACACTATAGTTGGAACCATTAAAGACCATGTTATAACTCGTCGCTCTGGCTGCGGGAGACCAGCTGACTGTCGCTGTGTCATGTGTTGAACTTGCGCGCACATTTGCCGGCGCCGCAGGCGGACTCATCAGTGTCACAACCGATCTGCTGGATGTATAAGAACTCGATCCGCCGGCATTGTTTGCTCTCAGCCTGTAGTAGTATCTTGTTCCTTCTGCCAGCCCTGATATACTTTTTGAGGTTCCTGTTACTTTATATGTCGTCCCGTTAAATTCCAGATCATAATGATCCGCCCCGCTCACAGCCTGCCAGCTCACAGTCACTGCATTTTTCGTTGCCGTCGCATTGATACCTGAAGGCATTGACGGTGCTGCCGGCAATGTGGATACACGGTTTGCTGCGCCATATCTGCTCGATCCGTCAGCATTGTTACAGCGGACTGCATAAGTATGGTCTGTATTCGGAGACAAGCCGGTAATATTTTTCGAAGTACCTGTTGTCCTATAGGACTTTCCGTCAAACATGACATCATAACTTGATGCCCCGCTCACAGATGGCCAGCTCACAGTCACGCTGTTTTTTGTGGCTGTCGCTTTCGGCGAAGCGGGTGCTTTTGGGGTTGTCTTTGCTCTTTTGGAAGAACTTGATGTGCTGGTTCCACCCGCATTTTTTGCATGCACTTTGAACGTATGGTCGGTGTTGGGCGAAAGTCCGCTCACTTTATGTGAATTTCCTGCCGCGCTGTACTTTTTTCCATCCGCATCCACTTCATAGCCTGTCGCGCCAGCGGAGCTGTCCCAGCTGAGGCTTGCGGAATCTTCATCTGTGACTGCCTTCACGCCAGTCGGCGGTTTCGGAGCTGTCTGAGCTGTTTTCTCTGGACTGTACTCACCGGCGCCATCCGAATTTTTTGAACGTATTTTATATGGATATTTTGTATTTGCACTCAATCCGGTATGTTTGCTGCTGGTTCCTGTCACACTGCTCAGCCTTCCGTTGAACAAGACATCATAGCCTGTTGCACCACTTACACTGCTCCACTTTAATTCAGTAGAATTTTCTGTATTCAATACAGTAATACTTCCAGGCGCTTCCAGCAGCTTAGGCTGTGTGCGGATCGATCTCTGTGCGCTGTAGGTTCCCGTTCCGTCTGCATTTTTTGCACAAATCTGATAGGAATAGCTGGTTTTTGGCTGTAATCCAGTCACCGTCTTAGATGTCTGGCTGGCTGGAAGCGAATAGACTGTACCGTTGAATTTCAAATCATAGCCTGTTGCGCCCGGGACAGCATCCCATTTGACAGTTGCGGTGTCATGCGTCGCCTCCGCACTGCTCACAGACGGTGTTCTGGGTGCTGTAGTAACTGTCTGTTCTGCACTGTAGGTACCTGTCACTCCGGTCTTTTTGGCACGGACCTGAAATCTATAACCTGTATTTGCACTTAATCCTGTAAAGGTTCTGCTGGTTCCTGTTTCACTGTACAGGCTTCCGTTAAATTTCAGGTCATAACCCGTCGCACCCGAGACTGGACTCCAGCCAATTGTCACGGAATTATCCGTTGACTTTTTGGTAATGTCTGCTGGAGCCTGAAAGGTCTGCGCCTGCGTTGTCACACTTCTCACAGAACTGTAATTGCCAGTGCCATCAGCGCCGACACTGCAAATTTTGTAACTGTACGTCGTCTTGGGCTGAAGTCCGCTGATGGTAAGTGACGAGCTGGCGCCTGCTGCGGTGTAGTTTTTGTTATTAAAATTAATAATATAGCTGCCTGCCCCTGTCACCCTGGTCCAGCTGACCGTTACAGTGCTGCTTGTGCTGGACGCACTGATATCTGACGGTGCCTTGGGTGCTGTAGCCACAGTCTGTTCCGAACTATATGCACTGGTTGCACTTGAATTTTTCGCCCGTATCTGGAATTTATAACTGGTTCCCGGAGTTAATCCGGTAATTGTTTTACTGGTTCCTGTCTGGCTGTACACACTCCCATTGAATTTCAAATCATAGCCTGCTGAACCGCTCACAGCATTCCAGCTGACTGTAACTGAATTCTCTGTGGCGCTCTTTTTTATACCAGTGGGCACTCCCGGAAGCTTCGCAGTGGTTACAACAGTCTGTGTCGCACTATATGGTCCTGTCACATTGCTATTTTTTGCACGAACCATAAAGGAATGCGATGAATTGGGGAGCCGCCCTGTAATCGTATAACTGGTCCGTGCCGTGTTATAGATCTTGCCGTCAAACCACACGTCATAGCTCAGCGCGCCGCTCACACTGTCAAAACTTATCTGCACAGATTCTGTGCCTGGCACCGCCTTTACTTTAGTTGGCGCAGTGAGGTTTCTTGCATAAAAATCACTCGGAACTGTAAATTTCAGCTCGCCAAATCCAATTTCATTATTTTTGGCATTGCGGGCTGATACACTGATCTTGTATACACCGCCTGCTATGACTTTCTCACTTGATACGCACTCTGTCGCTGCGGTAAAGCTTGTACCGATTGCTTTACTATTTGCCACCAGTCTGATGAACGCTGAATATCGATTTGCCCCTGACACACTGGTCCACCAGCACGACACAATGCCGTTCTGTTTCAGGGAATAGGAAATATTGATTTTAGTTGCCATTTCTTCTGTCTCCTTTTTATCTTTTTTGACCGGTCATATAATAAAAAGGAGATCTGCCTCAAAATGTAAATGTCTGCATTTCAAAAAATTCCCGTTTCGGCAGATCGTACAGAATACCAAATGGAATTATGATCGAACTGGCTGGGTTGTTACGATTCGTCATTTGAGCATCTCCGAATGATTGACAATCGACGTATTATACAAAAACAAAATATCGGCTCCCGCAAAATCAACATATGCCCCAATGCGCGCGGCGTCGATATATCGCAAATCAATCAAGACAATCTCCCCATACGCCTCAAGTAAGAGCGGCGCAAGGCTGCTGGTATACGAATCCCGAAACATGATCAGACGTCTCTGCGTGGCTGCCTTTGGACTCCGAATCACCTGCAGGGACGACGCACCGCCCACAAACACATCATACTTGTCAAGACTCTTTTCATCGTCCAGCTTTTCTGTCTGATAGACCGCCTTCCAGACTGCCCCCTCCTCGTCCGGCTGCAGCACCCTGCCAGCGTTTTTGCCGTTCTGCATATTTTCCTCTAAGCTCCACACCCGCGCGGCGTCCGTCACTTCGCTTGTGAGATAGACAATGATATCCGGGTCCATAGGAAGCGCTGCCTGACCATAATAGACTCCATAGAAATCCTTGATTTTATTTTCTGTAAACGCGGACAGACCCTCCGGCGAAAAAGACAAAAAATCCCCCATGCCAAGCGCGTCAGCGGCGCGGCGCGCGACCTCGAGAATCCGCTCCTGACGCCAGTGCGTGTCTGTATGATAATAGTCGTCAATCGTCAGATCTGACACGATATCCATATATCGAAACGCTGTGTCCGGCACGCTGACTGCACGAAGCTCCTGTGACAACAGGCTGCCCATGCGCTCGTAGTCCATGGACGGAAAACCGTTTTGTTCTGCCAGAAAATAATTTTTGTCCGGCACGATAGCATACCATGCTGTCTGGTCTGGAAAATACTGCTGACGAAGCTTGTTCATCTTGGCAGCAAGCCGTTTTATGGACGCCTCGTTCAGCGGATATTCAAGCTTTGCCGCATGCCCGTCAACGACATAGATGTCATTATTTTCTTTCTGCCGCAATACATCATAGGCAAAGTACGCCTTGATGCGCCGAAGCCCGCCGCGAAATGGGAAATGGTCGAGCAGATACTGCTCCGTATCGTCCATAAAGGACTTATCCAGCAGGCTCTGTGCCGTGAGTCTGGGCTTCTCTGCCAATCGGCGGCGCTCTGCGCTGGATACTGTATCCTTCGGGGAAATCACCATCAAAACCATCATGCTCACCAGACACAGCACAAACCCATAGATTGTAATGCGCCGCTTCCATTTACATTCTTTCACCAAACCACCTCCCAAGCCAATACCACCAGCAAACAGCTGCATCTATAAACCATATTTTAAAACCGGAAATACAAGAACGGATTAAACGATCCGTCAATCAAATAAGCAGTGCAAAGCACCATCAATACCAGCACCAGCGCACACATCAGCACATGTATCGCTCTGTCTCCAATCCGACATGCTCGAAGCCTTTCCTGCAGCTTCGTCCAAAGCCACAGCGGCAGGGGCGTTGAACCGACAAAACCAATACATAAGATTACCATTCGGTTTCGCAGCACATAGGCATACACTGCACGCTCCACGCTTCCGGCATCATGCGCAATATACTTCCCCTGGGCAAACAGCGACTGAATGTCCGCCATGGCGCCTGACAGGCTGTCATTGTGAAAGATCAGAAAACTAACAAGCACTATGAGCACTACATACCCGTGTCTCAAAATACCTGCTGCCGTTCGTGCCAAATCCTTTTTTATGATACGCTGCTCATTCAATATTTTCACAGCGCGCTTCCCGCTGCCAAACAATCTGCCCACGCCTTTTTCCATGACAAGAAGCGCTGCAAACAAAAGCCCCCACGCGATGAAGTTCCATCCGGCTCCATGCCACAGCCCTGTGAAAAGCCACACTACGAGAATATTGAAGATCCACCTTGGCATACAAACTCTGTTTCCGCCCATCGGAATGTAAACATAGTCCCGAAACCATGCGCCGAGCGTGATATGCCACCGCCTCCAGAACTCCGTAACACTCTTGGAGATGAACGGATATCTGAAATTTTCAGGAAACTGAAAACCAAGAATGCCCCCCAAACCAATCGCCATATCCGAATATCCTGAAAAATCAAAATATATCTGCAAGGATACTGCAGCCGCATACGCCCATGACAGTGCCAGACTGCGCGTTTCAAGGGCTGCGACCTCCGATACAAACTCACCAATGACGTTTGCGATCAGCACCTTTTTGCCCAGACCGACCGCAAAGCGCACGACTCCCCGCTCAAAATTTACATGAAACACAGAGAAGTCAATTCCCTTTATAAGCGTCTGCTCAATCTCGCTGTAGCGGACAATCGGTCCTGCCACCAGCTGCGGAAACAGCGTCACATACGCTGCATAGGTGACAAAATTTTTCTGCCGCGCTACCCTGCCGCAATATACATCCGCACAATAACTCACAATCTGAAATGTATAAAACGAAATACCAATCGGCAGCGCGATTGTCTTTGTCCGAATCCCAAACACCGTATCCATAAAGAAACTAAAATACTTAAAGTAAAACAGTGCCCCAAACGGCAAAAGAACAGACAGAATATAGAATATTCTGGCTGCCCCTCTTCCCCTGAATCTGTCCACAAACCACAAAAGTACATAGGAAATCACAATTTGCACAAGCATGAGCAGAACATATACCGGCTCTCCCCATGCATAGAACAGAAGCGACATCACAAGCAGTACAAAATTCCTCCCTTTCTGTGGCACAAAGAAATAGAGCAGTATGGTAAATGGCAGAAATAGATATAAAAATGTAATACTGGAAAAAAGCATAGCTGCCTCTCCTAAATTATATTGGATTCGCCTTCTCGAGCTTGTCTGAAACTTTCATATTCCTGGATTCCGCCGCCGCGATAGCCTTCTCAAGCACCGCAGATGCCGTGTCCTGATGTCCCATCACGAAAAAGATATCGCTGCCAAGCAAAACCGCGTACTGCTGCTCGGCTGTGACACAAATCCATTTAGCGGGATTGATATTATCCATAAGCTGTTTGCGAATCGCTTCTGCATCTGCTTCATCTGTTGTTCTGATGTACACAGCGCTGTAGGCTGTCGAGGACATCATCGACTCAGACAAATAAATGCCCTCAATACCGTCCAAATCGGACAGTCCTGTATGATATGAAATCATATCTGTATCCCCCAAGTCAAGCTCCGTCGTCGTCACTTCCATGGGGAGCAGGTCTTCTGCCACGCCCCCATATACCTCATCCATAAATGCAGACACCTCGTCCACACTGTTTAGATGTACCATACCTGCTGTGTCTGTATTTTCCTCCGTCGATACCTCGTCCGAAGTTCTGTCGCCGCGGTTTCCGCAGCCCGTCAGCATAGATAAAGAAAGTGCCATCACGATTGCCGCGATACCTATTTTATTCATCATTGTCCTTTTTTTCATAAACAAGTATCCTCCTTTTTTCTAGACGTACCCTTGAAAATCTGATACAAACAGTTCAGCTCTTGGCTTCCTGTTATACCCCGGTACGCTTATTATAACCTCAAATCTTCATAAGTATTCACTCCTGCTGCAGAAAATCTTTCCGTACACTTACACGTCTGTTTCCTTTCCATGTCCGCGTATATAATATTCATACAACATCAGGGTTTCTCTGCTGCCTGCAGTGTATAGACAAGCTCCTCTTCGCTGTCCGCCTCATTGTCGATGAGTGTAAGCTCATAGATCTGTGACTCTTCAAGCGATATCATTCCCTCCGCATCCGGCGCGGCGCTAAGAATCTTAATTTCACTGTCTGGCTGCACTGCCGCATCCTCCGTTGTGACTACTTTGGCTATATACAGAATACCGCCGTTTTCGCGAACATCAGTTTCGATAATCTCTGCTGTAACGACAAAACTCCTTCCCCCCTGCATTGCTGCCTCCTGAGCATTCGTCGCATCCAAATGACTGTCTGCTTTGTCTGACGCAGACGGATTCGTCCCATCACATACACTGCCCGCTACATCTTCATCGGAATTTGTTCCTGCATTATCATCACCCTTCACAGCTGCTGGACAGACACCCTCCTCCAACATGATTTCACCCGCATAAGTATTCACTGCTCTTTCTGCCGCCTCCGGCGCACACTCCATAAAAGCTGTATTATTATCGGGCGCTGCTGTATCAGAACCGCTGCCGCCAGATGTCAGGCTCCTTGTCATGACTGGAATACTCAGCGCCACACATGCACATGCAGCCGCCAGACTAGCCCATATTTTCATATGCCGTCTTTTTCCAATGCTTCTCTTCTGTTGCAATCTCACTGGTTTTTCCTCCAGCCCTGCTTCGATGCGTGCCCAGAGATCCGGTGCTTCACTGTCCATGAGCGCCCTGTATTCTTTTTCCAAATCCTTACTCATAACCGCATCTCCTCAACTTTTTGATCGCATTTTGATATCGCCAAGTTACTGTTCCAAGTGGAATTTTAAGAATATCTGCTATCTCCTGAAAAGTCAGTTCTCCCATAATCTTCAGATGCACAACCTCCTGCTCCTTAGGCTTTAACATATCAAGCGCCTGCCGCAGACTCAGATCGGAGAGCACCTCCCGCTCGACACACACATCCGACGCGGTCTCAGTCATATTGTCCTCAAAATCCTCCGACAATATTTCCCGCCTCGTCTTTCTCATGAGATCAACTGCCATATTCCGGGCAATCGCTGCCATCCATGCACGGTGCCCATTCCCGCCACGGTATGTATCTGCAAGACGCCATAGCTTCATAAAAAACTCGCTGGTGACATCCTCTGCATCCTCACGGTTTGATACAATCTGGCGTACAATGGCATAAATATATCCAAGATACGCCTCATAAATTTCATGCAGTGCACCCCTGTCGCCGGATTTCATGCGCTCCATGCACGCATCGAACTGTTTTTCCTCCACACGGACCCCCTCCCGGTACTCTATATACGTTTCTTCGCGCGTATTTTTATGGTACATTTGTCTTGTTTCATTTTTTATTTTAATAAAATCGGTTCCCGAAACACCTCGCAATATCGCTCTGCACGCTCCCAGATCACGACATCCGGTTCATACCGGTCAAGCATACTATACTGGAAATCCCTTGCATCCTCCCAGTAAACTTCCTTATAATATCCCTTGCAGATTTGAGACAAAAACCCCCCAAAAGAGTCTCCCACATACAATAATACCTGATCATGATACTGTGACTGATCCGCAGATTCCGGCTCAAACACATATACTGTATCCATGTTATACTTGTCTGACAGACCTGCCATCATAACCAGATCCCCTGCGTAATCTGTCGCATCTGTCCGAAAGCTCACAGAATCCATCTCCGCATGAGTACCATAAACTGTCCTGAAAAACTCCTGCATATTCACAAAAGCGCCGATCTGATTGCTGTGGGAATCCGTGATATAATAGAGCTGCGCCTTATCCTTGTTCGCCAACAGCGCATCCTTGGGATAGACAAACACCAAATCGGTATTCTCATGCAGATAGTCCGCCAGCTGTTCCCCGCGGGAAACCTCGTTGACCCGCGCGATGGTATCCGGCATATTCTCCGCATAGATAATCTCCTTATTGGGAATGCACATGGTATAGAACTCAATATTTCTTGCTGCCAGATGTTCCCTTGTCGCCGCAAGATTTGCCGCAATCGCTGCCATCTCCTCCTCTGTAAAATGATTGATGCCCATATAATCCCAAATCGGATGCCCGTCCAGCTCCGTCTTATAGAAAAACATGTTATTTTTTCCCATAAGCGTCTGTGTCGATTCAATATAGGTCCCTCCGGTGAGCAGCGAAGTCAGTTCTGTGTTAAATCCAATCAGCTTCGTCCGCCCAAATAAACCGTCCGTAAACCGATTAATCCCCTTTTGCAGTCTGGCAAATCCAGTCTCCTTGGGCGCACTGTCCGCTCCTGTCTCATCCTTCGTGCCTGTCTGAGTCCCATTGACCATGGTTCCATTCTGCTCTAAGACTGCCTGCTCCTTGTCTGTCAGACCGTTCTCCTGCCGGCTCGGCAGCAGACTGCGCACCACGGTCACAAGCGGTACCACCAGTATAAAAATGAGAAAAGCAATCGTAATCCATCTGTCCCTGTTTTTCATTTCATCTCCTGTCCTTTCCAACATTTGCATATGCGCCCTCATAAAATTAGTCATCAGAAATTAAAGTATATGAACGGATTGTACGCATTGTTGCAGATAAACGATACGCTGACCACCAGACACACCACAATCCCCGCTGCGTAGACAATCTGCCAGATCTGGTTGTTTTTGAGTCTCTCATCAATCCGCGGCATGATGGGCGCACAGCCGATGATTGCAAATACAAAGTATATCCAGTTCTGTGCAATATATGCCCAGACTGCCTTGTCAATCATTCCCTTCGCACCGATGCCAAACATTGCCTTGATGTACAAAATGGCATTTCCCATACCTGTCGAGCGGAAAATCACCCATCCGATCATCACCAGCACCATTGTATATACATGACCCCACCAGTAATTTTTCCTGCCAAGTCCTGTCAGTTTCTCAACCATCAGAATCACAAAATACATTAATCCCCACGCGATAAAGGTCCAGTTTGCACCATGCCACATTCCGGTCAGCAGCCACACGACAAATAAGTTTAGAATCACCCTTGGCTTTGAAACTCTGCTGCCGCCCATCGGAAAGTACACATAATCCCGAAACCACGTCTGCATGGATATGTGCCATCTTCGCCAAAACTCTGACACGGTTTTGGATATATATGGATAATTGAAATTCTCCTCGAAATGAAATCCAAACATCTGACCAAGACCAATTGCCATATCCGAATATCCGGAGAAGTCAAAAAAGATTTGGAGCGTATATGCAATTGCTCCGAGCCATGCCATGCCCATAGACGCCTGAAACTCATGGTTGATGATCAGCCCAAATGCATTGTCTGCTATCACTGCCATGTTGTTGGCAACCAGCACTTTCTTGCCAAGACCAATACAAAATCTGGTGACGCCAGCCGAAAAGTCCGCAAACGTCTCCGTCCGGTGTTCGATCTGCTCCGCAATCGTCTCATAGCGCACGATGGGTCCTGCGATCAACTGCGGAAACAGTGCGATATAAAGCCCTACCTGCAATGGATTTTTCTGAACCTTTCCACGGCGTCGGTACACGTCAATCACATACGACATCGCCTGAAACGTATAGAAGGAAATGCCAATCGGCAGCGGCACAATGGGCACTGGAATATTGGTGTGCAGAAAACGGTTGATCTGCAATACCGTAAATTCACTGTACTTAAACCAGCCCAGCGTGCCGATATTGACTGCTGCCAGCAGCACAAACAGCGCCGTGACCACTGCCTTCTTATCACGGAACACATCCACATAAATGCCAAAAATCCAGTTGACCAGGATCGTTGCAATCATCAAAAAGACATACGTTGGCTCTCCCCACGCGTAGAAAAAAAGGCTTGCCACCAGCAGAAATATATTTTTCAGCGTTTTTGTCTTTCTCAGCAATGCATAATATACCACCAGCACGACTGGAAAAAATACAAACAAAAAAACCTCACTTGGGAAAAGCATCTCACATTTCCTCCCGCAACGCGATTTCACCGTCAAAAACAGTCTCTGCCGGACCCGTCATGTAGACAACATTCTCTGTCTGATCCCACTCGCACAGAATCTCGCCGCCGAGAACTTTCACTGTAACTTTGGTATCTGTCAAGCCGTTCAGCACACAGGCAACAACGGTTGCACAGCACCCAGTCCCACAGGCAAGCGTCTCTCCAGTACCGCGCTCCCAGACGCGCATCTGCACATTATTTCTGTCAATAACCCGCACAAATTCCGTGTTGACCCGCTCTGGGAAGCGTGTGTGATGCTCAAAATGCGGTCCTGCCTTCTCAAGTTCAAAGTCCCGAATGTCATCGGATTCCATCAGATGATTCAAAAATACGACTGCATGGGGATTGCCCATAGACACACAAGTCATTCTATAACACTGCCCGTCCACTTCGATTTGCTCATCAACGACCTGCTTATGGTCAGACACCACAGGGATTTCGGAAGCAGTCAGAATAGGCATTCCCATATTTACTCTTACAGTCGATACTTTGCCGTCTGCTCCCAGTGCAAGGTCAAGATCTTTGACGTGCCCAAAACTTTCTATTGTAATGCTCGTCTGGTCTGTCAAACCGTAATCATACACATACTTTGCCACACAGCGAATCCCATTGCCGCACATCTGTGCCCTCGTGCCATCGGCATTGTACATTTCCATCTCAAAATCAGCGCTCTTTCCCGGATTGATAAAGATCACACCATCCCCGCCTATCCCGAAATGCCTGTCGCTGAGCTGCCGCACCAACTCTGGCTTTCTGTCCGCAGCAATCTGCTCCGCAAAGCCATTGACATAAATATAATCGTTTCCGCACCCATGCATTTTTGTAAATTTCATCTTCCTATACCTCTATTTTCTAACGTTCCTCTCATGTTTCTGACCAACTCCAGCCGAACACTTCCGTGTCGTTCTCTGTGTTGTCCTCGCTGATTTGTACTGATATGAGCTGCAAATCCTGAAATGCACGGATCGCATGTTTCTGCCCTCTTCTTATTGAGATGGAATCACCGCGCGACAATTTCATCAGGCAGCCGTCCACAACAAGCTCACCCTCGCCGTTTGCCACGGTAATTACCTCATCCTTATAGCGGTGTACATGATAATCCTGTGCACATCCCGCGTTGATCGTGACATGCTTTGTCAGCGATTTCGTCCCGTCGGCATACTGGCTGTAGTCATACACCTTGTACTCTCCCCAGCGCCGCTCCTCATACATTGGACGGTTGTCAATATTCTCCACATAAGGTTTAATATACGAACTCTTGTGCTTATCTGATACCAGAATCCCATCCTGCCCCGCCGCAATCACCAGATTCTGTGTGCCAAGCGCTACGACAGGAATCGACAGCTCATTAATCACATGGGTATTGATACACGCCTCCCCCATAATCACGTCTCCAATGCTCTCTTCCTGCATCTCCTCTGTGAGCGTGTTCCATGTGCCGATATCTTTCCATTCACCGCTGTATGGAATGACTGCGAGCGCGTCTGCATGCTCAACGACCTCATAGTCAAAACTGTCTTTTTTCAGACTGGCATAGTGCGCCAACACATCGTCAAATTCCCTGCTGTCTAAATAATTGTCCGCAATCTTCATCAAATACTTTAATTTGAAGGCAAACACCCCCGCATTCCAGAGTGCGCCCTGTTCGATTAAAGCTTTCGCCGATGCCTCATCGGGTTTTTCTTTGAAGCCAGTCACGCTTCCGCCCTCTCCGGGTATGATGTATCCGTATTTTTCAGAAGGATAAGACGGTGTGATTCCCATTAGGACGAGATCTGCCCCACCCTGCTGCACACATGCATCCATCTTTTTGAAGGTTTCAAAATATGCCACATCCACATAAGGGTCCACGGGAAGCACGATGACCGTCTCTTCGGGGTTCATTTGTTTTTTTGATTCCAGATACGATGCAGCGAGCACGATTGCAGGAAAAGTATTTCTGCGCTCTGGCTCCACCACGACATCCACATCGTCCGGCAGCTGTCCCTTGATGGACTCTACCTGTGTTGCCGAGGTCGCAACGACAATATTGGCTTGGATTCCTGCCTGCGTGATCTGACGGTACACGCGCTGCACCATAGATTCGTGACCGCCATTTGCATCGCTGAGCAGCTTTAGAAACTGCTTTGAGCGGATCTCATTTGACAGGGGCCAGAGACGCTTTCCTGAACCACCTGATAGTAAAACGATATTCATCTTTTCTCTCCTTCCACAATTTTCACCTATTTATTTATCATTTTAATGCCAAAAGCATCTGCGCTGTCTCCACGAGATTCGTGCCGTTATCCATGCTGTGTTTTTGCAGATAGCGGTGTGCCTCCTCCTCCGTCATGTTATTTCTTGCCATCAGCAGCTGCTTTGCGCCCATAATGATGGCAGCCTCCTTCTCGTCACGTACCTTTGGCTTCTCCCGCCGCTTTTTTCTGTGCCGGACAATTCCCTGTGACAGCATATCGACGGTGCTGACGAGCTCATGCACCTTGAGCGGCATGGCAAGTCCAATGATACCACTGCCCTGAACCGCTGCCAGAACCCGCTGTGACGCCATCACCACCATCTCAAATCCCTCCGGCAGATTGCGTTTTAGCTCGGCACAGATCATATCTGTCAGACGATAGCCTGTTATGACAATCCCGTCATGAAATTCATCAGCATATCCCAGTGCCTGTGCGCCGGAGGTGCAGACAGCCGTCACGCCAAATCCGTTTTTAACCAGAATGTTTTTGATACTTTTGGCATCCTCTATCTTGGAAAAAGCTACTACAATATTTGTCAACTGTACACCTCCAAATCCTGTGAAGCGGTGTTACAGGCATCAAACCATGCAAAGCCGCTTCATGGCGGCTCGATGCTGGCAGTCTTAGATTTTGTACAAATAAGATTCTATCTCCCAGCCTGTCACCTGTGCGTCGTACTCCTTCCACGCCGCAATTTTTGAGGCATAATACTGATCAAACACACGCTCTCCGAGCAATTCTCTCAAAAGCGGGTCCTTCTTCATCTCCTCACACGCTTCGAGCAGGTCTGTGGGCAGCTTTTTGATACCGCGCGTTAGCGCCTCCTCCTCCGAAATCACATTGATGTTGTCCATCACTTTTTCCGCTGGCTCAATCTGATTTCTGATACCATCAAGCCCAGCCATCAGGCACGCCGCAATTGCCAGATAAGGGTTCGCGGAAGGATCTGGGCTTCTTAATTCGATTCTTGTATGCTCCCCTCGAATATTGGGCACGCGAATCAGCGTATTTGCGCCAAGTGTGCTCCACGCGATATACACGGGCGCCTCAAACC
>CAMWJQ010000017.1 GCA_947174615.1 uncultured Lachnospiraceae bacterium | reverse complement strand
AATAGCAATTTTATGGTGCCTCAAATCAAAAAAAATTGTCTATTTTTATATTTTCTTTAACAAAAATATAAAAAAGGCAACTTTTTATTTTTCTTCTTTATTTTTCTTTATACTGAATATTCAAAGAATATCCATTTTCTGAGTGGATATCCTAATATCAAAACGTGTTTTGCAAACGCTCCCTGCCTTACTGCATTTCAAAATGTACAGTACAAATTCAAGGTTTTCGCTACCACCATTTTATGAAAGGTTTGATTATGTACATGGATACAATTGGTGAAAGAATTATTTTTTTGAGGGAAGAACGTGAGATAAGCCAAAAAGCCTTGGCAATTGAGATTGGCATTACTGCCACAACACTTTCCAGATATGAGAATGGCATATACGAGCCCAAGGCGGAGATCATACGCCGCCTTGCCGTGGCACTGGATACAACTTCTGATTTTCTGATTGGCTTATGCACAGATTTCCGCAAACCAGACGAAACGTCTCCCTACACAAATCTCTCAGCGGAGGAACACCGACTAATCAAAAATTACAGGGAATTGAGTGAATGCCATCGTGCGAGGGTAGATGAGCGGGTAATCACTCTGCATGAATTGGAGGAAAACCTGTAGACCGCACAAACTTCTGCAGAAAAAGGAACAGACTACAATCTCTGTTCCTTTTTTGCATACGCCTCCCGCATAAATACAGTATCTTGTGCAAGCAGTACCGTCTCCTCTCCAGTTTCCAGAATGCGTGTCTGCCCGCTCCTGTGCGCCTGTGTTTTGCGGATGGTATCACGCCGCCTGCCTGATACCATCCGCAGGCATTTGGGTATATTCAGCGAAAAAAATAAGACCACTGCCAATACCGCAAGAACCCCTGCCGCTGTCAGAAGCAGACCGGACAATGCTGTTATAACCATGTCAATACAGCCCTCCCTTTTCTATCTGATACGTCGAACGCACCATCTTATATGCCCCGTCTACAATCCACTGAATCGCCTCAAGCTCATGCCGGACAGCGCTTGTCGCCTGCTGCTCCATCTGCGCCATGTCATTCTCCAGCGCGTCAAGAATCGCAAGGATCTCATCCCCCTGTACGCCGTCCTCTCTGAAATACACTGCATACTCTACCACCTTGGACGCGATTTCCCGGTACATATGCAAGGTGACATTCTCTCTGTCCGGCTCGACGTCATTTAACTCCTTGAGTTCTACCAGACTGTGCCAGTACTCTCCATACATTCCTGCATCCGTGCCGTTAATCTGGGATGCAAGAACCGACTTGTAAAAGGACCCCAGCTCGACATACAATCTGCACCTTCTGTACTCCATTGCCTTAGCGCTGTCCGTCTTATAATATTCCTGTGCCGTCTGAAACCAGCTAACCGCCCGCGCCTGACGGTTTTCCTCACGCTCGTAATAATACCAGTATGCATTGCCCATCTCATAACAAAAATCTGCATACGCATATGGATTCTTTTTGCGGAAATTCTGTAAATACCGATTCTTGCTGATGCCCAGTCTCAGAAATAACTCTTCCTCCTCCTCGCTGAACACGCCATCCTCGATTGACCGTTCATAAAATCCATGGTACGCCTCCTGTCTTGTATCATCGATCGAAACAGCCTCTAAATACAAACTGCATGCCTCGACCGCGTCTGTCGTAATCCCAGCCATCTGCAAAAGATTCTGGTACGCCTCTTTTTGTTTTTTCGCAGCCGAAACAGCGAGTGTCGTCCCGGCTGCTGCACATAACAAGGAACACGCCGCAACAGCGCCAAAAATCTTGAGCCGCCTGCGGTACCTGCGCTGTGCCTGTATTTCCAAATCTTTATAATGCATCATGTCATAGTGCAGTTCTTTGACAGTCTGGTAGCGGTCTGACGGATTTTTCTGCGTGCACTTTTGAATAATGCGCTCCAAACCCGTAGACAGCTTAGGATTCCATTTCGTGATTGGATATAGCTCATAGGGCGGCTCTGATGGATTGTGCCCTGTGACCAGATGATACAGCGTCGTCCCCAGACAATAGATATCTGTGCGCGCATCCGTCTGCCCCATACCGCCAAACTGCTCTGGGGCTGCGTATCCATTCGTGCCAAGGCAGCATGTGTCCGCCGCATTGTGTTCCTTAAACTCGCGCGCAGTGCCAAAATCAATGAGCACAACGCATCCGTCCGGTTTCAGCATAATATTGGAGGGCTTCAGATCCCGGTATATCACCGGCACCCTGCGTGTGTGCAGATAGCCCAGCACATCACATAGCTGCAGCGCCCAGTCCGCCACCCGCTCTTGCGGCTGTGCGCCCTCCTCTGCCAGCAGCGTCTCTAAAGTATTCCCTTCTATATAATCCATTACAATGAGGAAATTTTCGTCAGAATCTATGACGTCTACGATACTTGGAAGATTTGGATGATGGAGTCTTTTCAATAAGTCTGTCTCTCTGATCAGGCTTTGCCTTAACAGATTAAAATCCCTGTTCAGGGATTTTCTTACTTCTTTTACCGCCCACGGCTTATTTGCCTTCTCATTGATGGCAAGATATACATTGCTCATACCGCCATGACCGATTTCATTCAATATTTTGTACTTTCCGTCCACGACGGAACCAATTTTCAACATATGTTTATCCTGTAATCATTATTCTATGGTATTCATGACCTTGACCAGCACTGCCGATATATTGTCGCGCTCTCCCAGCTCCTTGATACTGTCGATGATGCCGCGGAGCCTTCCATTCATAAAGTGCGAGTTTTCCAGTCTCTTTGCCACATGCCAGTCCATATTCTCAAGCGTCGTATGGCAGTACTTGTAAATATCCGCTTCTGTCTGACGGTGGCGGAAACCGTCCGAGCACACCAGAAAACTGTCAGCCGCATAAAAATCACCCATCAGAAAGTCGGGTTTCACGCTGTTTACAGTACCGATACACTGCAACAATACATTTCTGCGCGCATCATTTAACGCCTGTTCCGGTGTCATGTGTCCCAGCGCAACTTCTCTTGCCACATACGTCTGGTCAACCGTCAACTGTTCCATTCCGTTGCCCATCACATAGACACGGCAGTCTCCCACATGTGAGATATAATAGCGCCCTTCCAGCAAAAGCAGCGCTGTGAGGGTCGTCCCCATCGCAGTCCTGCCTCTGCCAGCGGCTCTGATCTCATCATTACATTCATTTGCCAGACGATACCATACTTGTTTGAGACTGTCCTCGGAAAAGCCTTTTGACAAAAGCTGGGGAAGCTCTCTCAAAAACCATTGTTCATAGGCGCGCACCACCATCGTGCTCGCCACCTCCCCCTGCTCCAAGCCTCCCATGCCGTCACACATCACTGCAAAAGCAGCTTCCCCGCAGATGGTGTTTGCTACTTTCACCGTCAGACAATCCTGATTCACTGTTTTGGTCGTTCCCACATCCGTCTGCGCAGCCACTGTATAATGCCATCTCATAAGCGTCTCCTACTTATCAACCCTTTAACCCAAATTCAAAAACCTCATCTGCAAGCTGCACCAGGCAGCCATCCTCAAGCTTCCTGTATTCGTCCACTGCGAGTTTTTTCCCATTGACAAACGTGTGATTCAAAGACCCCTTGTCCACCAGATAATACCCATCTGTTTTTCTGAGAATATCCGCATGATTCCTGCTCACCGCCGGATTGTCCCGGATGCAGTAATCCACATAAGAGGCATCTTTTCCCAGCTTAAAAAGTGTACGGTTAATGGCGATGCGCTCGCCAGTCCGTTTCCGCACCAGACAGGGAATTTTCTCTTTGTTGAGACTTTTCGTGCGCTCTTTTAGTTCGAGACTCTCCTTTGCATATTTTTGCAGACGGTCAAACTCTTCTGTACTCCCGCTGTCCTCTTGAAGCTCTGCATCCTGAAATTCTGTATTCCTAAGTTCTGTCTCCTGCGCCGGCTCATCGCAGCGCGGAGTCTTTGACGCCTTGAGCAGCGCACTGCACAGTGCCTTGATTTCCTCAAGACACTGTACCACATCCTTCACCGCATCACCTTGAACGGGTATATAGGGAATGAACACCTGCGCCGCCTGTGCATTCACATAGATTTCCCTCGAATCAAACAACAGCCTGTCCATGGAGAGCATATACTCCTCAAGGCTGAGCGCAGTCGCAATCATATCCGCAAAAAGCGCCAGCAGCCTGTCCTTCCCCCGCGGGGCCGTATTCCTGCAAAAATACTGGTATAAACTTTCCATCCCTGTGATGCGCACTTTCAGCCTGCCATCATGGTATGTGGTCTGCGGCAGTCCCTTAATGCGGTTTCCGGTGAGCATCTTGACGGCAAGCCTGTCGAGCTGTTCCTCCGGAATATGATACACTCTGTAGATCTCCTGCCCCTCTGTCACAGTCTCTGCCTGATACGGCGGTTCCTGCTCCTCCTGTGGTTCAGTCTTTGGCGCTGCAGCATTCTTTTCCTCGCATAAGCGCAGCATTCTTTTGTAGATCTGCTCCATACTCTGATATTTATTGATGTGCTGTCCACTGCTCTCTTCATTTTCTGTGAGATATCCTACCGCGATGTCCTCCGGGAACAGTGCATCGTCCACCGGCACATCATCCCCAAAAAACAGCGCACTGCACTGCATGACCTCCATTTCAAGCGCATCGAGACTCTCCACTACTGTGATCTCAAAGCTTTCTCCATGATGTTCTTGCAGAAAAAGAATAAGCCGTTCACGGTACGCCTTGTCCTTTTCCAATATCGCTATCCTGTACATGCTAACACCTTCTTCTGTAATCCTGTCAGTAAAAAATATGCCCGCCGATTCGGATCCCCTCAAGTCCCGGTATCGGCGTTCTGAAATACACACACTGTCCAACATTCGTCACGCCGCTCATCGCTTCGTCAGCCGCCTTGTAACAGCTTGCTGTCGCAGAATCATTTGCCAGCGCCAGCGCCAGACGACCGCTCGCCACAGGCGAGAACTGCTTATTCTGATAAACCACCCCGACGACTGTGTCCGGATAAATGGAACTGAGCACTCTGTTGATGACCACGGCCCCCACAGCGACCTGCCCAGAATACGGCTCTCCGCCCGCCTCGCAGTATATGATGTTTGCCATGAGCTTGCGATCTCCCTCCTCAAACGTCACCTCTGATATATCACGCCACTTGGACTTCGCCGCCAGACGCGACTTCGCCAGCTCCTCCTCGTATTTTTTCTGGAGCGCTGCAATGTCCTGTTCCTGTTCGTCAAGCATGGATTCCAGCGCGTCAATCGTAGCCTCTGCATCGGCAATCTGGTTCGTATAGCTTGACACGTTCGCAGAGGTCCTGCTGACAAGTTCAGCAACACGACTCTTCTCCGCCTCCGCCTCCGCCCGCAGATCATTCAGCGCCAAAAGTTCGTCATTGAGCCGAGCCTTTGTCTCCTCCACTTGTTTGCGGGTGTTTTTAAACTGCTCTAGCATCTTACGGTCATATGCATGAATACGATCGATATAATCACTTTTATTCAGAAAATCCGAAAAACTGGTAGACGAAAATAAAATGCCCAGATAACTGTCTGCTCCTCCGCGCTCATACATCGCTTTGATGCGCACTTTCATACTTTCATACTGCTCATCCTGTATGCGGATTGCCTCCTCCAACGCCGCCTCTGTCTGCTCTATGTCTGCTTCCTTCTGTTTGATGTCTGCCTCGATCGCTTCCAGATTCGTACTGACCTGTGCAAGGTCGTCATTGAGTGAACTTAACTGCCCTAAAAGGGAATTTTTCGTAATTTCCAGAGACTCCTTGCGGTTCTCTGTATCCTCTTTTGCATCCTCCGTCTTTTCTTTCTCAGCCTTTGCTTTTTGCAGCCGTTCCAGTGTTGTCTCGGCATAGACTGTCCTTGGCGCACTGCCGACAAATACCACTGCCACCACTGCAGCGATCAGCATTGCCGCCGACCGTTTATATGACGCTTTCATGAATTCCTCTTTCCTTCCACACGAACTCCCATTTCCCCACTTTATTTCATACTATTTTGTACCAAAAATTCTGTCTCCTGCATCCCCCAGACCCGGAACAATATATCCATGCTCATTTAACCGCTCGTCCATCGCGCCAATATAGAGATCCACATCCGGATGATCCTTTTTCATGCGCTCTACCCCTTCAGGAGCGGCAATGATACACAAAAAATGAATATTCCTGCATCCCCTGTCCTTGAGCATACGAATCGCCGCAGAGGAGGAACCGCCTGTCGCAAGCATCGGGTCCACCACGAAGACTTCCCGCTGGCTGCAATCTTCGGGCAATTTACAGTAATACTCTACCGGTTCCAGCGTGTCCGGGTCGCGGTAAAGCCCGATATGCCCTACCTTTGCAGCAGGGATCAGCTGCAGCATACCGTCTACCATACCAAGCCCTGCACGAAGTATCGGCACCACCGCCAGCTTTTTGCCCGCCAGCTGCTTCACCGTTGTCTTGCAGATGGGTGTCTCAATCTCCACATCCGCAAGTTTTAACGCTCTGGTAGCCTCATAACATATCAGATTCGCAATCTCGCTGATTGTCTGCCTGAAGTCCTTTGTACCAGTCTCCGTCCTTCTGATTACACCTATCTTATGCTGAATCAGCGGATGATCCATCACTACGATCTTTGCCATGATGCTGTCCTCCTGTATTTCCTGTATCTCATCATTTTTATACTTTTTATTTCATCGTTTCTTCTTCAATCGCCTGTATCGCTGCCACACGTCTGCTGTGTTTTTCCTCACCCGGAAACGCAGTGTTCAGAAACGTGTCAACAATGCTTAGCGCCAGATTCGGTCCGACGATACCAGCGCCAAGCGCCAGTATATTCGCATTGTTATGCTCTCTTGTCAGCCTTGCAGACACCGTGTCGGCGCAAAGTGCACAGCGGACGCCCTTTACCTTGTTCGCCGCGATGGAAATACCGATCCCTGTCGTACAAATCACAATCCCCCTGTCGCATGTTCCTGACGCGACCGCCTTCGCAACCGCCTGCCCAAACGCGGGATAATCGCAGGAATCCTTGCCGTAACAGCCAAAATCCTTATAGTCGATCTGATGATCGGTGAGGTATTTTAAAACCTCCTGTTTCAAATCATATCCGCCATGATCACACCCAATTGCTAACATATTGTCATCCTCCTTTTCTTGTTTCATAATCTTATCAATAGATCTTTTATACATGGATTACCTTGTGCCCAGCCGCCTTTAACAGCCTGTTCATAACAGCCTGTCCAAATCCCTCGTCGCGCGCATCTGTAAAGGACTCCGCATAAATGCAGGCGATCTCTTCATCATCAAATTCCCGCAAAAAAGTATACAATTTCTTCGCCGCCTCATGCGCATCACACCTGCTGCCTGCATTTTTGACACTCGAAGCATGGTATTGCGCAATCTGTTCCAGCGAACCGATCACGCCGGTACGCACCCCCGCTGCCTCATGTGCTGCCGCCCGTTCATTGATATAGCTCACAACGCGCTGCGGCTCGCCTTCCACAATCACCAGTTCTCCCTTTGGCGCATAATGCCGATACTTCATCCCCGGAGCTTTCGGCGCCTGCGCAGCGCCGCTGTCGTATACCGCGACATCCAGATCGATCTCGCCGACCACCTCCGACAACATTTTCTGCGTAATATAACCAGGTCTCAATATGATAGGAATCTCACTTGTCAAATCTACAATTGTAGATTCAAGTCCAATCTCAACACCATCTGCATCCAGAATCATATCAATCCTGCCATCCAGATCCTGCACCACATACTTTGCAAGCGTAGGGCTGGGCTTGCCGGACAGATTCGCGCTCGGCGCCGCCACATAACCGCCCGCCTTTCTGATAAAAAGCGCCGCGAGCGGATGACCTGGCATACGCACTGCCACTGTGTCAAGTCCTCCTGTCGTCTGGTATGGCACAATTGCCGACTTCCTGAAAATCATGGTGAGCGGTCCCGGCCAGAACGCCTCTGCAAGCTTTGCCGCCTTCTCTGGAATCCCGCACACAATGCGGTCCAGCGCCGCCATATCGGCGATGTGTATAATCAGCGGATTGTCACTTGGTCTCCCCTTCGCCGCATAGATCTTTCTCGACGATTCAGGATTGAGCGCATCTCCTCCAAGACCATAGACCGTTTCCGTGGGAAAAGCGACCAGTCCGCCGCGCCTGATGACAGCTCCTGCCATAGACAGCTTTTCATCAATACATTCCGGCGTGTCTGCATCTCCTATGGCAACGATTGTTGTTTCCATTTTATTATCTCCATATTTTCCTATAAATTTCAGCTGCTCTCACTTTTTGTGCTCTAATTCTTATCCATTCTAGCACATTCCTGCGTTTAAATAAAGGTGTTGTGTAAAATTTTTGTAACATTTCGTCAGTAACACGCCAGTTTAATAATTGCTTTCCCCAGGTTAAAGCATGTCGTTCTCCTTTATTTACACAGAAACGGAAATATTTGCCTCCTGCTCCATAGCAAGCGCCGCTCCTGCCTTCGTATATGCCATGGGCTCCTTTACAGCGTCACTCTTTTTCCCATCTGGATTCGAATCATCTTTTACATATACCCTTCCCTCTTCGCTGTTCTCCACGAGACGCGCATCGGTCTCATCGGTATCGGTATTTGCATCCGCATTCCTGCTTTCTTCAAGCTTCTCTTCTAGTTTTTCACGTTCTTCTTTACGTTTCCGAATAGCTTCCTCACGCTGCTGTTTCGCTTTTTCCCTTGCTTCCTTTGCATCTTCTTCCATTCCCTTGTCAGCTTCCGCCTGATATTGCTCCACCTTGTCGGAAAAATCGCCAACATATCCCATTGCCCTTTCCATTGCTGCCGTATCGCCTTTGCGCCTTGCCTCCTTGAAAACACGCATGGGTGTATTCAGCAGATTCATATTTGTCCTTGCTCCTACAAGCCCTTCCATTGTCTTTGTATGCATCATTACATCCTCCTTATCGCCATTTACAACAGTTCCATAAAGCGCTGCATAAGCGCTTCCTGTCCTCATAATTTGTCTCCATTTTTCTTGCAGTCGTCGGTGAAACCTTCCATTACAAAGCCTCCTAAGCCATCTCCTACATAGTTTTCATATATTGCAGGATAACACTAGAAAACTCCTTGCCCCGCAGCCGTGATACGGGAACCTCTCTGCCGCTATCCATATATGCCGTCCCGTTTTTATAGCCTTTTAAATGTTTCAGGTTGATGAGATAGCTCCTGTGGCACCGGAAAAAATGGCTGCCCAGCTTCGTTTCCAGATTTTCAATCCGATCATAATAATCGACAACCTCGCCGGAAGCCAGGTTCAGATATATTTTCCGGTCTATGATCTCACAGAAAACAATCTCATCCTTTGGGATAATGCGCCCCTCATATCCCTTTTGTACCAGAAGGCTGTCTTCGCTGTCGTTTTGCATGGAAGCGTAAAGACGCTCCATGGTCTTTTCAAACTGTTTTTCCTCTACCGGCTTGACCAGATAGTCGTAAGCCTGTACCTCAAAAGACTGGAACACCATCTCTTTCAGTACCGTGATAAAGATCAGGAAGCCCCGGAACTTATCCGCCCTCAGTTTCCTTGCCGTTTCCATGCCGTCCATACCCTTCATCTGGATATCCAGAAACAGAATGTCAATCTGCCCATCGTAGCTTAGCAGCTCTTCACCGCTTAAAAATGTTCGAAGATGGATTTCCCTGTTCTTTTTACGGAAAAAATCGGAGACAAACGCCCTTATATGATCGGACATATGTTTTTCATCCTCACAGATTGCAATACGAATCAATGCACCACCACCTCCTCTAAGTATTTTATTATAGCCTGCCCAAAACATCAAAACAATTTCATTGTTGTGAAATGCTTATCTTCCGCCGCAAAACGCGGTATAGCATTCTATCAGTCTTTAAAAAATAAACAGTTCTTCAATCGGGGCTTCCACAACCCTGGAAATATCAATTGCCAGCTTCAACGACGGATTATACTGCGCTTTTTCCAAGCGCATGATCGTTTCCCGGCGCACCCCTACTTTTTCTGCCAGCTGCTCCTGTGTCAAATCTTTCATTTGCCGGTACTTTTTTAATCTGCACTCAAATTCTGCCATATCCTATTCCCCGCCTTCCCCTATCTGATCATCATGGTCGTATCGGTACAGCAAATATTCAGAGAGGAAAATCCCCAAAGCCAATGCAAGGGAAAGGGTAATAATTACAGCAATCAGGGTGTACTCAAGGCTTCCAAAGAGTTTTCCCCGGCAGAGAATTAACAGTGCGGCAAACATGACCCCAAAAGTAATCTGATAGGCTTTCAGCTTAGCGCGGGTGATGCCTGTTTCTTCCACTTGTCTTTGGTTTTTTTCTGCATGGATCAAAATCAGGGCGAACAGCGCGAACAGATAAATGCAGGTGAGAGAAACCGAAACAATCATTGGCAAATCCTTTATGTCAAATACATACTCCTTAGAATCCATTGGAACTACCAGACGGGAATCATTAAAAGCAACTGCATACCATGACGAAACAAGCACACTCAACACACAAAATATTCCACAGCCAACCCAAATTTTCATCTTGTTCTTTTTCATTGTACGCCTCCTATCATAGTTGTGATATATTTCTCTCTTTTCATGACAAATATATCACTTATCTTGCTCTGTGTCAACAGAAAAGAGAGAAATACATCACACAGCGTTCAGATACGCTTGAAACATAGGTCGTTGATGTATGTCATGCGGTCTCTGCGTTACTTTTCACTCTGTTCCAGCAACCAAGAACCAATCTAATTGTTGATCACCTGCATGATGCCCATATAAATCCCCCAAGCCACCTTTTCCTGATAGCCGTCCTGCGTCAGAAGCTCCGCTTCTGTGGGATTACTCATGAAGGCACATTCGACAATCACAATCGGCACCGAGGTCTTTTTGAGCAGATAATAACTCCCATTCTCCTTTGCCACGCGCTCCTTCGCCGGCTTGAGCGTCCGGATCATCTGCTCCTGCATAATCTCTGCCGCCTCTTTACTCTTGACAGAATCCTTATAGTAAAAAACCTGAACCCCGCTCACAGAAGGGTCTGGATAACTGTTTTGATGGATACTGACCGCCAGCGTCGGCTTTGCCTCCTCGATCGTTTCCAGACGGTTTTTCATATCACGCACCTTCTTGTTGGTATCGCTCGCCTTGTACAAGCCATTGTCATCCGTTCTAGTCATCACGACGTGGATTCCATGTTCCTTGAGATTGCGCTCAAGCTTCAGAGCGATTGCCAGATTGATGTCCTTTTCGAGCGCATTGTTCACGCCAATCTTTCCGGGATCGATCCCGCCATGCCCAGCGTCCACCACGATTGTGATCTCCTCACCGTTTTTATGAAATGTTCTTCTCGCATGTTCCTCCAGCGTACTCACAAACTGCGCCGATTCCCTTGCCACCATAACCATCGCCAGCACCAACAGAACTGTCAGGATTTTTGTCGTGACATTTCCATATTTCGCATTCATAGGTTCTCTCCACATAGATAGGACTCTATAAATACTATGTCAAAAATATTTTTTCCATGACTTCAATGTTTGTCCAGATTACCTCATGCCCCTCTTTCAAATTAGCCAGAAATGCTTTGTCTATGCATTTCATAAACAAAACTGTATCAAAATCAGGCAAATCAAGCGCTATATCATACTTTTAAGCGAAAAATTTCGACTTATTACATAATAAATGTTGTAATTGCTGTGCAGATATGATAAAATTATGTCGAAAATATACAGATTGGAGGTGGAGAATAAATGTACGAAAATCTCGAATTAATAGTCACTATTGCTTTTGTTATAATAGCAGGTATTGCGATCTATCAGGCAATCAAGAAAAAGAAGAAATAATTCGGTCAGCGACAATTTCAGTCGCTGATTTTTTTCTTCCTTTCTCACTCTTTTTTGTGCATTAATCACTATTTTATCCAAAATGTATTATAGTAGTGTCATTTATATTGTCACAGCAAGCGGTTTGTTGATGTACATATTTTTTTAGAGAGAGGTGTTTGTTATGAATTTAGCAGTATTAAAAAATGAGGAAAAGCAGATGAACCTCATCATGTTCATATTCATGGACATCATACCAATTGTCGCTTTTGTGTATGTGCTGTTATTTAACGGCGGGCAGGCGCGGGATGCCATTGCCTTGTCCATGATTGGGTGCAGCCTGCTTATCAGGCTTTTTGAAAAGGTACTTGGCAAATACGCCAAATACCTCTATATCTCGATCCTGCCCATCATGGGCGCCGCAACGATCGTCGTCGGCACACCCGCCGTCTTCGGAGCGATGGTGGAAGCCTATTTTCTGATTTTATTTATGGCTGTACCGTACTACGACCTGTCGGTCATCAAGGTATGTGCTGCCTCTACCGTCATCGCCAATGTACTTGCGATGATTTTGTTTCCCAAAGCGTATTTTGCCATGTACACACTTTCTATCTGGATTTTTATCTGGATGGTCTATGCGCTTGCAATCATTGTCGCTGTGTTTATCGTTGTCCGTGCACACGCGCTGTTCTCTGCAGTGGAGAAGAAGGAATCCGAGGAGGAAGCTTTGCTGCAGAATGTCAGAACGGCAGTCGGCGACCTGCAGCAGTCCTCCACCAGAATCTATGATGCACTGCATGATTTTGAGCAGAGTACATCAGGCATCGCCTCCTCCACCGCTGAGATTTCTACCAGTGCAAACCTTCAGATCGACCAAGTAAGGGGAAGCCTTGAGATTTTTAATGACCTGAACGATAAGATCGTCAACTCCGAGGACCGCGTCGTACAGACAATGGAGAACATCAAACAATTAAAAGAAAAGAATGATGAAGGCATCAGCGCCATCCGTGAACTCTCCAAGAAGTTTGAGGAAAATATCTCCTCCACCAAGACAGCATCCGAGGGTGTGGCGCTGTTAGCGCAAAAGTCCAGCTCCATCGTAGAGATCATTGAGAGCATCGGTCAGATTGCCAAACAGACCAATCTCCTTGCCCTCAATGCGGCGATTGAGGCTGCAAGAGCCGGAGAAGCCGGCAAAGGGTTTGCTGTGGTAGCAGATGAGATCAACTCTCTGTCCGCAGAGTCCGCATCAGCTACACACAAGATTGACACCATCTTAAAAGACGTTATTTCGAGTGTGGCAGAGATCAACAAGGTCATCGACAACAACACGGTCATTGCGATGGAATCCAATGAAAGGCTTGAACATACCATTGAAATCTTTCGTAATATGCTGACCTCCTCCGAGGAAGTGATCGCAGTCACCAACCTGTTAAAACAGGAGCTCGAAAATATCATCACCATCAAAGACCGCCTGCAGCAGGCAATGCAGAGTGTGGAGGACATCTCACAGGAAGCCGTTCAGAATACTACAGACATCAGCGCTTCCACGGAAGAACAGGCAGCGGGCGTGGAAAATATCCTCAAGTACATGGAGGATGTCAAGGGCGGCATCAACCAGCTCTCCTCCGTGCTCAACACGCAATAACCTGCTCCCGGTCATCATAATCGGGCAGCTCCTATCAGCTATGCTGACAGTCTTTCTCCAAGTGATAAACGAATCGGATGTCGGAAACAGCGCGCTTTCCGACATCCGATTTATTTAGGATCATCTTCTGATCAGTTCTCCTATCACACAATTCATAAAAAACACAACGATCTCTGCCGCCACAATGGTTGCACCGACAGGGGTTGAGAAAAGAATAGACAGCACAATCCCTGCCAGCGCACACCCTACGGACAATACCGCGGCATAGCAGACTACGCCCTTAAAATTCTGAATCACACGCATCGCAGACAATGCCGGAAAAATCACCAGCGCTGAAATCAGCAGCGATCCCACCAAATTCATCGCAAGCACGATAATGACCGCTGTGACCACCGCAATTAAATTATTGTAGAAACCAGCCTTCAATCCCGTTGCCCGCGCAAAATTCTCATCAAATGTCACTGCAAAAATACGATTGAACAAAAAGACAAACACTGCCACCACGATCACAGACATCACCACACACAGCCATACCTCAGCTTTGGTCAATGTCAGAATCGAGGTCGAACCAAAAAGCGTGCTGCACACATCGCCAGAAATATTTGCTGACGTAGAAAACAGATTCATTACCAGATACCCGACAGCAAGCGAGCCGACAGAGAGCATCGCTATCGCCGCATCGCCATGAATTTTCGGATTCTGCCCCGTCCGAAGAATCAGGATTGCCGCAAGAACCGTCACTGGCATAACCACTACGGAAGTGCTGCCCAGATCAAAAAGCGTCGCCACCGCAAGCGCCCCAAACGCCACATGGGACAACCCATCACCGATATAAGAAAACCGCTTGAGCACCAATGTGACGCCAAGCAGCGCCGCACAGAGTGCAATCAAAGTTCCGACAATGAGCGCATACCGCACAAACGGATAAGCCAGATAAAATTGCAGCGTCTCCATGATTCCCATTGATTCATTCACACGCTTTCCCCTCCCAATTCTCTCCAAAAATCACTTTTTTGATATTCCGCAGTCGTGCCAATAAAAGATTTCTCCTTCTCTATATGCAGAATATGGCTGGCGTACTTCACTGCGGCGTGAATATCATGCGATACCATAATGATTGTCAGCCCCTCTTGATTCAGCGTTCTGATCAGCTGATAAAACTCTACTGTCACTCTTGGGTCCAGTCCTGTCACCGGCTCATCCAGCACTAACAGCTTCGAAGATGCGCAGAGCGCCCTTGCAAGAAGCACACGCTGCTGCTGCCCTCCAGAGAGATTTCGGTAACACTCTTTCCTCAGATCCCAGATATCCATGCGCCGCATATTTACCTCTGCAAGCTGCTTTTGTGCTCTCTGAAAAAACGGTCTCCACCCACACTGTGAAAGTGTGCCGGACAGCACAATCTCCCACACCGATGCCGGAAAATCCTTCTGCACAAAAGTCTGCTGCGGAAGATATCCAATCGCATGTGCCTCCAGCCCATCACCATATACAATGCGTCCGCCCATCAGCGGCGTAAGCCCCAATAGCGTCTTCATCAAGGTGCTCTTGCCCGCGCCATTTTCACCCACAATACACAGGTAATCCCCCTTCTCGACCGAAAAGCTGATATGCTCTGCAACAGGCGTTCCCTCATAGCCCAATACCAGATTTTCGCACTGAATAAATGCCATACTCCTGTCCTCCCATCATGCCAACAGCTTTCGAAGCGCCTTTAAATTCTCCTCCATCGCATTCAGATAGCTAACCCCCGCTCTCAACTCCCTGTGCGAGACGGACTGCATCGAATTGAATATGCAGACCTGCTGGTTTCCAGCACGCGTATTTTCGATCACCACCCGCGCCAGCCGGTCATCTGACCCATCCAGCACAATCACAAATTGAAGTCCCAACGCATCCATCTTGTCTGTCAGAAACGCCACTGTGCCAAACCCTGCCTCTGTCTCCGCACTGCATCCGTTAAAAGCAGCATAATAGTTCAGCCCGTAATCCTCCACAAAATAGCGAAACGGAAATCGATCCGCAAAAAGCAGGGTGTCCCGCTTCCCGTCGCGTACTGCCTGCTCAAACTGAATATCCAGCGCACGCAGTGCAGCGGTGTATCTGTCACAGTTCCTTTGATATAGTTCGGCGTTTTTGCTGTCCATCACTGCCAGCTCTGCCGCAATCTCCTCCACAATCATCTCCGCATTTCTCAAAGACAGCCAGACATGTTCATCATATTCCTGTCCATGGTCATGTCCCTCGTGCGCATCATGTCCCGCACCCTCTCCATGAACGCCTTCATTGAATCCCTTATTTCCATGGAAGCCGTCCATGAACGCGCTAAACTGCGCTGTATCAAGCCCTTCCACATGCTCCTCCTCGACAAGCCGCCCATGAACGGCTTCCATCATATTCAGAACACGCATATCCGGATTGACGGATTCCGTAAGCGCATCCTCCACCCAGCCGTCCGACTCTCCGCCCACATAGATAAAAAGATCGCATGCCGATACCCGTGCAATATCGAGCGCCGACGGCTGAAAATTGTGAAGATCGCCGCCTTTGTCCATCAGCAGTGTCAGTGAGATCTGCGCCTCATTTCCCCGAATCAGCTCTGCCGTCCAGTCATACTGCGGAAACGTTGTGCAGACAATGCGCAGACGATCGTCCTCTGTGTCCAATATAGTGCTGTCCGCACAGCCAGACAGTATCCCCATACCCAAAATCAGTGCCACAGCTACGGATAAAACTTTATAGATCACAGTCTCCTTCGGCTTCATAATCCTCTCCAAACATCCTTTATCATACATCATTCAAACGCTGAACCATTCTTATCATAAAATTCCTGATGCCAAATCAGTATAATTTGCAAATCATTTGCATTTTACAATTATATATACTTGCGCCTACGTTGTCAAGTACCCTATAAATCATTTATACTGAATACATCGGATCGAATAGAACTCTGAACACAAAAATAACTTCCTAAATGATACAAGTGCACTAAAAAAGGGCTGCCTGTCTCAGACACCCCTTTTTCTTCTGCTACGCCTGTCCTATATACGCTGCGATCACGTCCCACACAGCCGGCACCTCCAGCCCAAGCTTCCAGCTCGCCACTCCTTTGATGCCCTGACTCTGCATGACCTGCAGCTTCACGCGGATTGATTCCACATCCTCCAGCCAGCACTGATACAGTGTATCATTCTCCTGATACTCCGCGTAATTTTGGCAGTATTCTTCCACCCATGCCGGAGTCACTCCGTTTCTCGCAACCCAGTCTGCCTGCGCATTCATCGTGAGTGTTGACGCCTTGAGTCCATCCGGTCCAGACTCCCACACCCTTGTATAAAACGGGATTGCATTGATAATCTTCTCCGCGGGCACAACCTCTTTGGTGGCAGCAATGCCGTCCTCCACAAATGTAATCGATGCGTTGGAACCTGCTGCCCCGCCGCCTACATAGTGCTCATCATAGCCCATAATAATAATGTAGTCCGCGACAATTCCCTGTTCTTTGCGGTTGTAATGCGCCGTATAATCCGACGGAACATAGTTGTCCACCGAGAGGACCACCCCACGCTTTCTGGTCTCTATCGAAAGCTCCCGCAAGAACTGTACAAAATGAATGCCTGAGTCACTGCGCACTTTCTCAAAGTCAATATTGATACCGTCCAGCCCATAGCTGTCAACCTGTGCCATCAGCCCTTCGATTAAATGCCTGCGATTTGCAGACGACGAGAGCAGCTCCACAAAATCAATCTCCACGCCAAACTGGTCCATACTGTCCACATCCGTCACCAATGCCCAGACCTCAACGCCAAGCTCATGCGCCTTCGCCACATAGGAGGCATTCGCAAGACTGCCAAAATCTCCGCTGTTGTTGTTCAGCCGAAACCACGTCGGCGCCACAACGTTGACTCCTTTGGTCGAGCTGAGCGCCCTGGCAAGATAATCCCCCCCGACATCTTCAAACACCTGATGAAACGTGAGATTGATCATGCCCTCCTTCTGGACGTTATTATACACAAGCTCCTGAAATCCAGTATCGCATGTCCGCTCCGCCTGCTTCTCACCCTTTAAGAATTTGTTCTCCACATAGCCGATATAGGCGTCCTCTGTCTTGACCTTCGACCACTTCTCCATCCGGTCAAGCACTGTCACCACATCACCTGCCGCAAGCTGTACTAATATATCGCTCTTGATGCCGCCCTGATAGCGCAGTGCCGTCTTCTTGGCAATCTCTGCCTCCGTGTAACTGCCCCACACGGTATAGACCTGCATGTGCAGCGGCTCATCATACACCTCATACTCAAAATTAGCGTACCGCTTCACATAGTCCGCCGCGATATAGAGCGTATCCCCTTCGTAGAAAGCCGCCTGGTAATCAAGCTCCTGCCCTGCGCCGGACACATACATCACATTACTGTCATCCCCGATATGAATTTGTATGATATCCGTGTCTGTCGTAAACACCAATACCTGTTCCATGCTATTTACATAAAAACGGTCTGTAAAATATGTCTCGACCGTCGAGAGCGAAAAATAGACGACACCGTCCCGAAGAAGCGCCTTCTCCCCGACAAGCGCATCCTGCACCACCATCGCCACATCGTCCCCCTGCGCAAGCTGGAAATATTCATTTAAATCCGCCTGATTCTTTGAATAAGAAAAGCGTTCAAAGATCTGGCTTCCAAGTGCCACTGCAATCACAAGAAAAATGAGAACAATCGGCACCAGCACCGTCATTATGCGTTTTTTCATACGGATACCTCCCAATTGTTCTCATTATAACAAAATTTTGACATGAAGTACACAAAAAAATTCAATATACTTCCAAAAAAAGTCCCTATCATTTTTGTGCTGCATATGATAAACTATAATTGTCTTGTTAGCAATGCCATTTCTGCCAAAATGGGATGTGCTGAAACAGTCTGTGTGGCGTGCACAGAGGGGTCCATTCATCAAGCCGACACAGACCGGACTGCAAAACTGATCACATACATGCAAAAGACCAAAAGTTTTATTCGTGATATATAAACTTCATAAAGCTGTCAGAACATTATGTACACAATATTGGATTGTATTGTGAAAAGATTGGAAAAATATTTTTGTGTTATCAGCACAAGCTAATAAGACAATGAGAAGATTTTAACAGCGCCTCCTTTCCTTTTGGATTTTGTTCCCGACGCACTTTATACAAGCATTATTAACAC
>CAMWJQ010000016.1 GCA_947174615.1 uncultured Lachnospiraceae bacterium | reverse complement strand
ATCTACACGAGCTTTATCGTCGGCTGCGTCTGAGGTGTATAAGAGACAGCTGCGGAGGTAATCGAGACGGCAGAGCCTCCTGTGATGGCAATTCGCAAGAAGAAAGATTCATCTATCGTGGTCGCGCTGAATTTGGTGAAGAGCGGGGTATGTGATGCGTTTGTCTCTGCGGGCAGTTCGGGTGCAGTGCTTGTCGGCGGGCAACTTATCGTGGGAAGGATCAAAGGCATCGAGCGCGCGCCGCTTGCACCGCTGATTCCGACAGAGAAAGGATGTTCTCTTTTGATTGACTGTGGTGCAAATGTGGATGCCCGTCCTTCTCACCTGGTACAGTTTGCGAAAATGGGATCTGTGTATATGGAGAGCGTGATGGGCATTCCCAATCCCAAGGTTGCAATCGTCAATATCGGGGCGGAGGAGGAGAAAGGAAATGCGCTGGTAAAAGAGACGTTTCCGCTGCTTAAGAACTGTCCGGAGATCAATTTTATCGGAAGTATTGAGGCGAGAGAGATTCCGACAGGCTATGCGGATGTGATTGTGTGCGAGGCGTTTGCTGGAAACATTATCCTAAAATTATACGAAGGTGTCGGTGCTGCACTGATCAAGAAGGTGAAGGCGGGCATGATGACATCGCTCAGAAGCAAGATTGGTGCATTGCTGGTAAAGCCAGCGCTCAAGGAAACGTTAAAGGAGTTCAGTGTCGAGGAGTATGGCGGAGCGCCGCTTTTGGGCTTGAATGGTCTGGTGGTCAAGACACACGGCAGCTCGAAGGCTATAGAGATTAAGAATTCCGTGCTTCAATGTGTGACCTTTAAGGAACAGCAAATCAATCAAAAGATTAAGGAAAAAGTGATATTAAAGGATGAATAGGGAAGGACCTGATACAATGGAATTTGAAGCTTTGAAGAAAGTTGCTGCGGCTGTTTTGGGCATGGACCCGGATGAAATTGAGATGGACATGACATTTCTTACGGACTTGGGGGCTGATTCACTGGATTTGTATCAAATATTTGTGGGCGTGGAGGAGGAGACGGGGCTTCATATACCAACAGAAGGTTTGGACAAGCTCACAACCGTGCGGGAGGCTGTGGAGTGGATGGAGAGGGCGAGAAACCTTTGAGAAAAGGAGTAGGGGAAAGAATGCGGAATATGAGAGAAGCCCTGCATGAGCTACAGGGAAAGATAGGGTATCAGTTTCAGGATGAGGCATTGCTGAAGCAGGCATTGACGCACAGTTCTTTTGCTAATGAACAAAAGATTAATAAACTGAATAATTACGAGAGACTGGAATTTCTGGGGGATGCAGTCCTTGAACTTGTGTCCAGTGAATTTCTGTACAATGAAAATGAGGATATGCCGGAGGGACAACTGACGAGGCTGCGCGCATCAATGGTGTGTGAGCCGGCGCTTGCCTACTGCGCGCGGGATATTCAACTCAATTCCTATATTTTGCTCGGTAAGGGGGAGGAGTCAACTGGCGGGAGAAAGCGGGATTCTATCATCTCGGATGTGATGGAGGCGGTGATCGGCGCGATTTTTATGGACGGCGGTATTGAAAATGCCAAAAAGTTTATCTATCGCTTTGTGCTCTCGGATTTGGAGGATAAAATTCTGTTTATGGACAGCAAAACACTTTTGCAGGAAGAGATACAGAAGAAGAACACGTCGCAGCTGCGGTATGAGCTGGTGGGTGAGGAAGGACCTGACCATGACAAACAGTTTAGCGTTGAAGCATATCTTGATGACAGGCTGATCGGTTCTGGGGTGGGCAGGACAAAAAAGGCAGCAGAACAGCAGGCTGCGTATGAGGCACTCAAAAAATTGAAGGGCAGAAAATAGAGAATGTATCTAAAAAGTATTGAAGTACAAGGATTTAAGTCATTTGCTAATAAAATCGTGTTTCAGTTTCATCAGGGGATTACGGGGATTGTAGGACCGAATGGCTCCGGCAAAAGCAATGTGGCAGATGCAGTCCGGTGGGTGCTGGGAGAACAGCGCATCAAGCAGCTGCGAGGAGAGTCCATGCAGGATGTCATCTTTTCCGGTACAGAATTACGCAAGCCGCTGGGATATGCGTATGTGGGCATCACGTTTGACAATGCGGATCATAAACTAGCGATTGAGTATGAGGAAGTGACAGTGGCAAGGCGTTTATATCGTTCAGGCGAAAGTGAGTATTCGATTAATGGGACTCCCTGTCGATTGAAGGATGTAAATGAACTCTTTTATGACACTGGAATCGGCAAAGAAGGATATTCAATCATTGGGCAGGGTCAGATTGAAAAAATACTGAGCGGCAAGCCGGAGGAGAAGCGGGAGCTTTTTGACGAGGCAGCAGGGATTGTCAAATTCAAGAAGCGCAAGGCTACAGCACAGAAAAAGCTTGAGGATGAGAAGAACAATCTGGTGCGCGTGACGGATATTCTGAGCGAGCTTGAAAAGCAGGTAGCGCCTCTGGAAAAGCAGTCCGAGAAGGCAAAGGTGTATCTTAGAAAAAAAGAAGAGCTCAAAGAGCTGGATGTCAATGTGTTTCTGTTAGAAAACAAAAAGCTGACACAGCAATTAGAGGAGCTGGAAGGCAAATGTGCGATTGCACAGGAAGATTATGATAATACGACAAAACAGTATGACAGAGTAAAGATTGAGTATGAAGAGGTTCAGGCGCGCATAGAGGCGCTGGAGCAGGAGATTGAAGTCACCAGAACGACGCTGACAGACGCGAGTGTGACACGGGGAAGGCTTGAGGGCGAGATCAATGTATTAAAAGAACAGATTAAGGGTGCTCAAGGCAATGAGCAGCATTTTCGGGAAAGAATCACAGCCATTAAGGATCAAATAGCAGTCAGGGAAAATGAACGCGCAAAAATTCTTGCGGACAAGACGGCGCTGGACGAAAAGGTGGCTGCGCTGGAAAACGGGCGCAGCGAGGCGAAGGCGGCGCTCTCTGAGGTACAGGTGCGCATTGAGGAACTGAATCAAAAAATAGAAGGGGATAAGAATCAGATTATCACAATGCTGGGTGAACGGGCGACCATCAAGTCGAAACTGAGCAGTTTTGACACGATGATGGAACAATTGCGAATCAGAAAGGCAGAGTTAAATTCACGCCTGCTTCGCGCCCGGAGTGACGAGGCAGAGCGCGATGCTGAGATTCAGTCGCTTCAGGAGGAATTTCAGCGCATAACAGATGAGATTTCTGAAGCGGACGCACATCTGGTCCAGATGGAGGCGCACAACAAGACATTTCGGGACAGACTGCGCCAAAAGGATGAAGAAATCAAAGAAAGCCAAGGCGCATACCAGCGTTATAAATCACAGTTGGATACGATCTCAAATCTCACAGAGCGGTATGAGGGCTATGGAAACAGTATTCAGAAAGTCATGGAGCAGAAAGAGCGTCAAAGGGGAATTATCGGTGTTGTCGCAGATATTATCAAGGTAGATAAGGAGTATGAAACTGCGATTGAGACAGCGCTTGGCGGGAGTATACAGAATATTGTGACGGAAGATGAAGAGACTGCCAAGACAATGATTGGTTTCCTGAAAAGGAATCGTTTTGGACGCGCTACCTTTCTGCCGCTCACCAGTATTACGAAGCCGCAGGAATTTAAGATGACGGATGCCCTGAAAGAGAAGGGGGTCATCGGGCTTGCGGACACGCTGGTGAGGACAGATACAAGATACAGAAATGTGGCAAAGACGATGCTCGGCAGGATTGTAGTTGTTGACAATGTGGACAATGCAGTCAAAATTGCCAAAAAGTACAATTACAGTATCAGAATGGTAACGCTGGAGGGGGAGCTGCTTGTGCCGGGCGGTGCGATCAGCGGTGGTGCATTTAAGAATAATTCCAATCTCTTAGGGCGCAGGAGAGAGCTGGAGGAGCTGGAACAAAAACTAAAGTCGGCAAAGAAAAAGCTGGAAGATGCGACCATAGCCATTGAAAATATCAAAGTGGAGCGCAACAGTGTCCGGCGCAGCATTGAGGAAGAGAAGGCGGCTTTGCAGGAGTTATTTATCAGACAAAATACCGCCAGGCTAAACGTTGTGAGCGCTGAGGAGCGCAAAAATGAGGCAGAGCAGGGTTTTGGGGACTTAATAGAAGAGCAGCGGGACATCGAGCGCAAGGTTCATGAGATCAATGCAGATAAGGAAAAAACATTCAATGATTTAAAGGCGTCAGAGGAAAACGAAAAGGTGCTCGAGCAAGATATCGCAGCGAACCAGAAGGAATTGGAAGGCTATCGGCTGGAGGAGTCCGGCAAAGCTGGGAAAGTCGGGGAATGGGATGTTGAGTATGAGAAGCTGCTTCAGAAACAAGAGTTTGAACAGACGAATTTAAACCGTGTTGAGGGTGAGCTGGTGCGCAGTCAGGAAGAGCTGTGTGAAGTACAGACCAGTCTCGCAAGCTGTCTGGCAGACATTCAAAACCGGCAGCGGAATATTGAGGAAATAGAAAAGACCATTACAGCGTCACATGACACACAGTCCGACGCTGAGCGTTCATTGAAGGAAAAGCAAAAGACAAAGGAAGAATTATCCAAGCAGCAGAAAAATTTCTTCAAGACCAGAGAGGAAATTTCCGAGCAGAAAAATGCGCTGGATAAGGAGGTATACAGACTCAATTCCCAGAGAGAAAAGCTGGAGGATACAATCGAGAACCAGATCAATTATATGTGGAATGAGTACGAGATCACCCTGAACAATGCAGTTTCTATGAGAAATGAGGCATTGAAGGACATTTCAGAGATGAAAAAGCAGATTACTGCCATCAAGGATGCTATCAAAAAGCTTGGTGACGTGAATGTCAATGCCATTGAGGACTATAAGGTGCTTATGGAGCGCTTCACTTTCATGAAAAATCAGCATGATGACTTAATAGAGGCAGAAAAGACGCTTGAAGGGATTATCGAAGAACTCGACACGGCGATGCGAAAGCAGTTTGCCGAGAAGTTTGAAGAGATCAAACGGGAGTTTGACAAGGTGTTCAAGGAGCTTTTTGGCGGCGGCAAGGGTACCTTGCAATTGATCGAAGAGGAAGATATCCTTGAAGCCGGCGTGCGCATCATCGCACAGCCGCCCGGAAAAAAGCTGCAAAATATGATGCAGCTTTCCGGCGGAGAGAAATCCTTTACTGCAATCGCCCTGCTGTTTGCAATACAAAACCTAAAACCTTCACCGTTTTGCCTGCTCGATGAGATTGAGGCGGCGCTTGATGAAGGAAATGTCAGCAGATTTGCAAAGTATCTGAACAAGCTGACCAAGAGCACACAGTTTATCGTCATCACACACAGGCGCGGCACGATGGAACAGGCAGACCGGCTCTATGGTATCACCATGCAGGAAAAAGGTGTTTCGACATTAGTGAGTGTCAATCTGGTTGACAGTGAGGTTGAAAGCTGGAGTCAGGAGGAATCCTGAAAAAATACTTGCATTTATCCAGAATTTGTGGTAAATTACTACTGTTGCGAAGAAAGAGATGGTCCTCTGGTACGAGTCATACCGAGGTATGATGCAGGTAATTACGGAAGCGAGGCGTAATTGCGATAGAGAAGTATTAAGAACGTCGAAATAATAAGGAGGCAAATCAAATGAACGAAATTATCAGGGAAATTGAGAAAGAACAGTTAAAGGCAAATGTTGACAGCTTTAAGGTTGGAGATACCGTGAGAGTACATGGTAAGATCAAGGAGGGAAACCGTGAGAGAATCCAGATCTTTGAGGGTACTGTTCTGAAGATTCAAGGCGGAAGCAATAGAGAGACCTTTACAGTCAGAAAGATTTCAAACGGTGTCGGCGTAGAGAAAACATGGCCGATGCATTCTCCAAATGTGGAAAAGGTAGAGGTTGTGAGAGCAGGTAAAGTGAGACGTGCGAAGCTGAACTACTTGAGAAATCGTGTTGGTAAGAAGGCTAAGGTAAAGGAACTGGTGAAATAATTAGGAACTGTTAAGAATGAACTTTGCATATGACGCTGGATAAAGCTTTCTATGCAAGGCGGAAGAATGAGGTGTACTGGGGTACGCCGAGTGATGACAATGCAGCAGAGGAAGATTTAGATAAGTCAGATGTAATGATTTATTCTATAACAGTTCCTTAGTTTGTTTTACGATTATTGATTACTGGAATAAAGGAAACAGTAACATGTGGCGGAGCTTGGGGACAGGCTCCGTTATTTTTTGACTTGCAATCATGATACAGATTGAGTATAATTATTGTTGTATCTTCGTATACACATATTGCAAAGGACAGAATGAATGGCAAGACGAAAGGGATTAACATTTTATCAACGAAAGAAAAAATTAAATATCACTGTGGTCAAGGAAATTCTAAGCTGGATTTTCTGGATCTTTGCTTCAATGTTATTGGCGGTGGTGACAGTTTTCTGTATCGGGATGAAAACGAGCGTGATTGGTCCCTCTATGGAGCCAAGCCTGTATAACGGTCAGGAGATTTTTTTGAACAGGCTGATCTATAAGGCAGCGTCACCGTGTGTGGGAGATGTCATCGTCTTTCTTCCCAACGGTAATGAGAAATCACACTATTATGTAAAACGTGTGGTGGGTGTTCCCGGCGATACACTGTACATAAAAAGTGGTATACTATACGTCAATGACGAGGCGGTAGAGCAGTATTTCAATGACAGAATTGTCGAGCCGGGGCTGCTGGACAGCAAGGTCACGCTGGGGGAGGACGAATATTTTGTGATTGGTGATAATTGTAATAACAGCGAGGACAGCCGTTCTGCAAATATTGGGACAGTCAAGAAGAGCTATATCATTGGAAAAGCATGGATGAAGCTGGCTTCTGGCAGCAGTGAGATGGGATTGATTGAATAGGGATTGATCGAATAAAACGAAAGGCATGACAAAGTATGGCAAATTATCAATGGTATCCGGGGCATATGACCAAGGCAAAACGAATGATGAAGGAGGATATCAAGCTTATAGACTTAGTGATCGAGCTGGTGGACGCAAGAGTGCCGCTCAGCAGCAGAAACCCGGATATCGACGAGCTGGGTAAAAATAAATCAAGGATTATTCTTTTAAATAAATCAGATCTTGCAGATACGAGAAAAAATAAACTGTGGATGAATTATTTTACATCCAAGGGATTTCATGTATTAGAAATCAATTCTAAGACGGGTTCCGGCGTGAAATCCATACAGGGTGTGGTGCAGGAGGCGTGTAAGGAAAAAATAGAACGAGACAGGAAACGAGGGATTCTCAACAGACCTGTGCGCGCAATGGTGGTCGGGATACCAAATGTCGGCAAGTCCACCTTTATCAATTCGTTTGCGGGCAGGGCGTGCGCCAAGACCGGAAACAAGCCGGGAGTGACGAAGGGAAAACAGTGGATACGTCTGAATAAAAGTTTAGAACTGTTGGATACGCCGGGGATTCTATGGCCCAAGTTTGAAGATCAGGCAGTAGGGCTTCGTTTGGCAATGATTGGTTCGATAAACGATGAGATTATCCATTTGGATGAGCTCGCGTATGAACTGATTTGTTTTCTGCGCAGGGAGTATCCCGGACTGCTGGAACAGCGGTATGCGATAGAGACGTCTGATGAGCAGGACGCCTGTGAGACGATCAAGGCAGTCTGCGTCAGCAAGAAGTGCTACTTGAAAGGAGAAGAACTGGATATCATGAAAGCCTCCTCGATGATTGTGGATGATTTCAGAAACGGAAGAATAGGAAGAATTACATTGGAGATGCCGGAGGAATGATGGAAACGGGAATAGTAGAAACAGAGGAAAACAAAATGAAACACTTATTGAAGGAAATATTGAGTATCAGCATCTATCTGCTGCTGGTGTTCTGCGCCGCATATTTGATCGTTACCTATGTGGGACAGCGGACGCAGGTGAGCGGAAGCAGTATGGAGACGACGCTGAGTGATGGGGATCATCTGATTGTTGACAAGATTTCGTACCGCTTCGAGGACCCAGAACGATTTGATATCATTGTATTTCCATATCAATATGACACGGATACGTACTATATCAAGCGAATCATAGGAATGCCGGGCGAGACGGTTCAGATTGATGAGAGTGGAACTATTTATGTGGATGGAGAGGCGCTGGAGGAGGCGTATGGACGCGAGGTTATTCAGAGTCCGGGAAGGGCAAACAACCCGATTCTGCTTGGTGATGACGAGTATTTTGTGATGGGAGATAATAGAAATAACAGTTCGGACAGCCGGGACCCCTCCGTTGGAAATATCCATCGCAAGGATATCATTGGCAGGGCATTCATCAGAATCTGGCCTTCCTCAAAGTTTGGAATATTGAAGCATCAATAATATGAAGCCAATATCAATACAAAAGCATTGCAGTAAAAGATAGAATATACAGAAAGGACACGATGATTTTGTGGAAAAAAAATCAGAAAAAAACATAGAGAAAAGAATAGAAAAAAACATACAGGAAATCAAAAATGAATTAAAGGCAGCAGGCGAAAGTGAGCTGCCTGTTTTTGTGGAGAGGTACGAAACCGACAAACGAAGCGGTGTGCAGGCACTTGTAGCAAAGGCAAAGAAAGCGATAGAAGCCTATGAGAAGGAAAAACTACGAACGGAAAGCATGAAAAAGTATGAGAAGCAATATGCTTCCCTTGGATATATCTGCGGGATTGATGAGGTCGGCAGAGGACCGCTTGCCGGACCTGTTGTAGCAGGGGCAGTCATACTGCCAAAGGATTGTCAGATTTTGTATCTCAATGATTCCAAGCAGTTGAGTGAGAAGAAGCGCGAGGAGCTGTATGATCTTATTATGAGGGAAGCCGTAGCAGTGGGGATAGGCGCTGTGTCTCATGAGCGGATAGATGAGATCAATATTTTACAGGCGACCTATGAGGCGATGCGTCAGGCAATCAGCAAATTGCGTGTGAAACCGAATATTCTGTTAAATGATGCAGTCACGATACCCAAGGTGGATATCCGACAGGTTCCAATTATTAAAGGAGATGCCCAGAGCGTGTCGATTGCTGCGGCGAGTATTGTCGCAAAGGTGACAAGAGACCGGATGATGGTGGAATATGACAAGAAATATCCGGAATATCATTTTGCAGACAACAAGGGCTATGGAGCAGCAGTACATATTGCAGCATTGAAAAAATATGGTGCGTCTCCAATACATCGAAAGAGTTTTATCAAAAATATTATGGATGTTCAAGAGATGAAAGAATCAGTAGAGTAATAAGATTGAAGTCAAATGGAGGATATATATGGAAAGTGTATTGTCGGGATATTCACAGAACTATGGCGGGACGCAGATCGGGCAGGGACAGGGATATACAGGTACAGTAGGCACGACAGGGAATGCCGCTTCTGGAAATGCGCAGGGAGTGGATGTGACACAGTTGCAGCCCGGCGATACATTTCAGGGAGAGATTGTCTCTGTCAACGGTGAAGATGTCCAGATACAGTTGGCTAACGGACAGTATATGGCAGCGAAGCTGGAGCGAGATGTGCAGCTGGCGCTCGGACAGGTCATGAATCTGCAAGTACAGTCCAATAAGGATAACAGGGTGGTGCTCAAGCCTGTTTATGACGGGAAAATGCAGATGTTAAGAGTGGGAGAGGCTGCGCTGCGCGCTGCGCATATGGCAGTCAATGACAGGACAATGGCACTGGTGTCAACGTTGTTGGAAAATGGTATGTCAATCAACAAGAATACACTGATGCTGTTTAACCGGCTGACGCTGCAAAATCCCGGTGCGAGTATGGCAGATTTAATTAAATTGACGAAATTGCAGCTTCCTGTCAATGATAACACATTGTCTCAGCTTCAGCATTATGAAAATATGGAACATAAGCTGCTAGATGGCATCAATGAAGCGTCTGACGAGATCTTAAAATTATATGATGTATTGACTGGAAAGGCAGATGTGCAGGGCGTACTTTCAGGGCAGACAGCATTGGTAAACGGTGGGAAATTTATGGAACAGGTGCTTGTGCTGCTCACTGGGGAGGAAGGGCAGACCGGCGGTACACAAGGCACTGCCAATCCTGATACCGCAGTCGTGCCGGAAAACCAGAGTACACAGGAAGCGCAAAACAGTCAAAATGTGCAGTCCAATACAGAAAATATAAATCAGAATACGGTGATGATTCAGGCAGAGCATTCTGCTGAAAATCTTGCAGGAAAGTATATGGAAAGCGATGCCGGCATGAAAGAAACTGCGCAGGAATCCGCTGAGAAAGCAGGGGCGCAGACACTAAAACAGGAAGAGGCGGCAGGAACTGCAGCGAATAAAACGCTGGATGTGTTTCTTGATCAGCTCAAAGAAGAAACGCCACAGGCGATACCTGGCAAAATTATTTCTATGATACGAGATGGTATTAGGGAAGGGACGCTTGGACTCAAGGATGTAAAGCAGCTGCTTCTGGACAGCGAGATTGGCAGGCAGCTGACTACAGAACAAAAGGCTGAGATTTTTCGCTCAGAGCCATTTAAATCCATACTCAAAAATGGGCTGCAAAAACAGTGGACCCTCTCTCCGCAGGAGCTGGCACAAGAAGGTAAAGTGGAGGAGTTTTATCAAAAACTTGCCAGAGAGAGCAGCCAGCTCACACGCATGATGAATGATGCGGTCCAGGCAAACGGTCAGAACAGCACTGGCACGCCTGCGCGCGCAATGGCAAATCTCAGTGAGAATGTTGAGTTTATGAATCAGATGAATCAGATGTTTACGTATGTACAGCTGCCGTTAAGGTTTGGCAATTCTCAGGCGCATGGGGATTTGTATGTCTACACGAACAAGAAGAATATGGCACGTCAGGATGGCATGCTCACGGCATTTCTGCATTTGGATATGGATCATCTGGGGGCGCTTGATGTCAGTATTTCCCTTCAGACACAGCGAAATCAAGTCACTACAAAATTTTATCTCGACGAGACGTCGATCGCGCTGGTGGAGGGGCATATCGACGAGCTGTCCCAGAGACTGTCGAAAAAGGGATATCAATGTAAAAATATGATTCTTGAGAAGGATGAGGACAAAACAGTACTTGAACGCATGGAGGAGCAGGTGGCAGGCGGCAGCGCAGTTCTCGGTTATCGGACTTTTGACACAAGAGCATAAAGAGGGTGTAAAATAGATGGCGGCGGATAAAAATAAAAAGGTAAAACAGGCAGTTGCGCTGGAATATGACCCGGCAGACAGCGCCCCAAAAGTAATAGCAATGGGGCGCGGTGCGCTGGCGGAAAAAATTATAGACCAGGCAAAACAGGCGAATGTGCCTGTCCATAAAGATGACAAACTGGCAAATACATTGTCTAAATTACAGATTGGCGATATGATTCCCCCAGAGCTTTACGAAGTTGTAGCGGAGATTTTAATGTTTGTGGACAGCATGGATAAGATCAAGGCGAAGGTGAGCGCTTATCAGGACAGTCAGAAGTAGGAATGATCGGTTGGAGAGTGGGATGAATACGAGAAAAACAGGCACAGAATATGAGCAGATTGCCGCTGAATATCTACTAAGTCATGGGGTTGCAATAGTTGAGCGCAATTATAGAAACCGCAGGGGCGAGATTGATATTATTGGAAAGGATGGAGACTACACAGTCTTTATCGAGGTAAAATACCGCAAGGACAGTGCAGCCGGGCAGCCTGCGGAGGCGGTGAACTACGGCAAGCAGCGAAAGATCTGTAAAGTGGCAGACTACTATAGAATGATACATCATATGGGAGATTTCACGCCGGTGCGCTATGATGTGGTTGCAGTCTGCGGCTCGGAAATCACATGGTATCAGAATGCGTTCGAGCATATTTATTCGTAATTAGGTTTTGAGATTCAGTTTATCTTTAATTAGGCTTTTGGATTATAAACAGTAATTTTTGAAATTCAGGATGTAAAAGAAAATCTTGAATGCCAGAATTTCTTGTGATATAATAAACCGATTATGAGAAAGAAAGCACAGGTGATAAGATGAAGGCGTTTTTAATTTTGGAGGACGGCACCGTATTTGAGGGGATTCAGATCGGCGCCGACAGGGAAGTAGTCAGCGAAATCGTATTTAATACCTCTATGGCAGGATATCTTGAAGTGCTCACGGATCCGTCCTATGCAGGACAGGCAGTGTGTATGACATATCCATTGATCGGAAACTATGGCATCTGCAGAGATGACATGGAGTCTAAGAAACCTTGGTCCGACGGATTCATCGTTCGGGAATTATCTAGGAATTTCAGCAATTTCAGAGCAGATTTTTCCATTCAGCAGTTTTTAGAAGAAAATAACGTGCCGGGTATTGCGGGCATTGACACCAGAGCGCTCACGAAGATTTTGCGTGAAAAGGGCACGATGAACGGTATGATAACAACAGATGCGCACTACAGGATCGATGAGGTGCTTCCAAGATTAAAAGCCTACACGACAGGCAAAGTTGTTGAGAAGGTTACATGTAAAGAAAAGTATGTGTTGAAAGGATCCCGGGAACTGTCAGAAAACGGCGCACTTTCTGGAAGTGCGAAATTTGTGCCGGCAGCGTATGAGGCGGGAGAACGAGAGAAAAAACCATCGCTTGTCAAAACATTAAATGGTATAGGCAGACGGGTAGCGCTTCTTGACTTTGGCACAAAAGATAATATCGCTTATTCTCTCAAAATACGAGGGTGTGATGTGACTGTCTATCCGGCAGCAACGCCGGCGTCAGAGATTATTGCGTCAAATCCTGACGGTATCATGCTCTCGAATGGACCCGGCGACCCGAAAGAATGTACCACGATCATTGCGGAAGTCAAAAAGCTATATGATACGGATATTCCTATTTTTGCGATTTGTCTGGGGCATCAGCTCATGGCGCTGGCGACAGGGGCGGATACTTATAAAATGAAGTATGGGCACAGAGGCGGCAATCATCCAGTGAAGGATCTTGCCACAGGCAGAGTGTATATTTCTTCACAGAATCACGGCTATGTGGTGGATATGGACAAGCTGGATCCGAAGGTGGCAACACCCGCATTTATCAATGTCAATGACGGAACCAATGAGGGGCTTGCCTACACGGGAAAAAATATTTTTACGGTCCAGTTCCATCCGGAAGCGTGCTGTGGTCCGCAGGACTCTGGCTATCTGTTTGACCGTTTTATTGATATGATGAATCATGCAAAGAGGGAGGTGCTAAGATAATGCCCAAGAATCCAAATGTAAAAAAAGTAATGGTGATCGGTTCAGGACCAATCGTCATCGGACAGGCTGCGGAGTTTGATTATGCCGGCACACAGGCGTGCCGTTCGCTCAAAGAGGAAGGCATCGAGGTGATTCTTGTAAACTCAAATCCGGCGACCATCATGACAGACCGTGACATCGCTGACAAAGTTTATATCGAACCTTTGACAATAAGCGTATTAGAGCAGATCATCGAGAAGGAAATGCCGGATTCGATACTGCCGACGCTGGGCGGTCAGGCAGGGTTAAATCTTGGCATGGAGCTTGAGGAGAGTGGATTTCTGGCTTCCCACAATGTGAAGCTGCTCGGCACGACGGCTGCCACGATCCGAAAGGCGGAGGACAGGCAGGAGTTCAAGGACACGATGGAAAAAATTGGCGAGCCTTGTGCGGCGTCTCTTGTCGTTGAGAATGTTGAAGACGGCGTGGCATTCACCAATACCATTGGCTATCCGGTTGTGCTTCGTCCAGCGTATACGCTTGGCGGCAGCGGCGGCGGTATCGCACACAATCAGCTTGAATTAGAAGAAATCCTTGAAAATGGTCTCAGGCTTTCCCGTGTTGGGCAAGTGTTGGTCGAGCGTTGTATTGCAGGCTGGAAGGAAATTGAGTACGAAGTGATGCGCGACGGTGCGGGGAACTGCATTACGGTATGTAATATGGAAAATATTGATCCCGTCGGCGTCCACACAGGAGATAGTATTGTCGTGGCGCCCTCGCAGACCTTGAGTGACAAAGAATATCAGATGCTGCGTACCTCGGCGCTCAATATTATTTCTGAACTAAATATCACAGGCGGATGCAATGTGCAGTTTGCACTTCACCCGACGAGTTTTGAGTATTGTGTGATCGAGGTGAATCCTCGTGTGAGCCGTTCATCTGCGCTTGCCTCCAAAGCGACAGGGTATCCGATTGCCAAGGTTGCTGCAAAGATTGCACTCGGATACACGCTGGATGAGATCAAAAATGCCATCACAGGCAAGACCTATGCAAGTTTTGAGCCGACACTTGACTACTGTGTGGTTAAGATGCCAAGACTTCCGTTTGACAAATTTATCACAGCAAAAAGAACGCTTACGACACAGATGAAAGCGACAGGCGAAGTCATGAGCATCTGCACAAATTTTGAGGGGGCGCTCATGAAGGCAATCCGTTCGCTCGAACAGCATGTGGACTGCCTTAGAAGTTATGATTTTTCAGCGCTTGACAGGGAGGCACTGCTGCGGCGTATGCAGAAGGTCGATGACCAGCGCATCTATGTCATTGCGGAAGGGCTCAGAAAAGGCATTGATTATGATACCATCTATGAGATTACGCGGATTGATCGATGGTTTATTGACAAGATCGCTGTGCTCGTGGAGATGGAGCACGCGCTGGAGACGCAGACCCTTTCACTGGAGCTGTTAAAGGAGGCTAAGCGGCTGGAATTTCCGGACAGTGTGATCGCACGGCTTGCCGGTATCGAGGAGTCGGCAGTGAAACAGATGCGCTATGCAAGCCATGTGACAGCTTCGTTTAAGATGGTCGATACCTGTGCGGCAGAGTTTGAGGCGAGTACGCCGTACTATTATTCTTGTTATGATGGCGTCAATGAGGCAGTGGAGACGAATCCGCCGAAAAAGGTGCTTGTGCTGGGCTCAGGACCGATTCGCATCGGACAGGGGATTGAGTTTGATTACTGTTCTGTCCATGCGACATGGGCATTTTCAAGGGCGGGATATGAGACGATCATCGTCAATAATAATCCTGAGACAGTGAGCACAGATTTTGATATTGCTGACAAGCTCTACTTTGAACCGTTGACGCCGGAGGATGTAGAGAATATTGTCAATATCGAGAAGCCGGACGGTGCAGTGGTGCAGTTTGGCGGTCAGACGGCAATCAAACTCACAGAGAGCCTGATGAAGATGGGGGTGCCGATTCTGGGAACGAAGGCGGAGGATGTTGACGCTGCGGAGGACAGGGAGCTTTTTGACAAGATTCTTGAGGAGACCCAGATTCCGCGCGCGGCAGGCGGTACAGTCTACACGGCAGAGGAGGCAAAAGAGGTTGCGAATCGTCTCGGTTATCCGGTGCTGGTCAGACCTTCGTATGTACTTGGCGGACAGGGAATGCAGATTGCGATTTCCGACGAGGAGATCGAGGAGTTCATGGAAATCATCAACCGCATTGCGCAGGATCATCCGATTCTCGTTGACAAGTATCTGCAGGGCAAAGAGCTTGAAGTTGACGCGGTTTGTGACGGTACAGACATTCTGATTCCGGGAATTATGGAACATATAGAGAGAACGGGAGTTCACTCCGGCGACTCGATTTCTGTCTATCCAGCACATACGATTACAGATCAGGTAAAAGAGACGATTGCGGAATACACAAGGCGGCTGGCTAAAGCACTGCACGTAAAGGGTTTGATTAATATTCAATTTATTGCAGTCGGTGAGGAAGTGTTTGTGATTGAGGTCAATCCCCGCTCTTCGAGAACAGTTCCGTATATCAGCAAGGTGACAGGCATTCCGATAGTAGACCTTGCGACAGAAGTGATTATTGGAAAGACCATCCGAGAACTTGGCTATGAGCCCGGCTTACAGAGAGAAGCGGAGTATGTGGCAGTGAAGATGCCAGTGTTCTCCTTTGAGAAAATCAGAGGGGCAGAAATCAGCCTTGGACCGGAGATGAAATCCACAGGTGAGTGCCTCGGCATCGCGAAAACCTTTAATGAGGCATTGTATAAGGCGTTTTTAGGCGCAGGAATCGACCTGCCCAAACATAAGCGGATGATTATTACGGTAAAGGATGCAGACAAGGGAGAGGCGATTGAGATTGGAAGGCGTTTTGTGAAGCTGGGATATACGATCTATGCGACGCGCAGCACAGCGAAAGCGCTGAATGATGCGGGCGTCAAGGCAAATAAAGTCAATAAGATTCAACAGGAATCACCAACGGTTATGGATTTGATTCTGGGACACAAGATTGACCTTGTGATTGACACGCCGACGCAGGGGCGAGATAAGTCACGAGACGGATTCCTGATACGGAGAACCTCGATCGAGACTGGTGTGAACTGCATTACAGCGCTGGACACTGCAAAGGCGCTTGCGACAAGTCTGGAGAATAAGAACGACAATCCGCTGACGCTTGTGAATATTGCAGAGTTGTAATGTAAGAATGATGGATTTTGAAGTTTCATAGATTTTATTAAAGAGATACGATATAATGATACAGAAAGTAAAATCAGCAAATACAAGAAATTATCAGCGAGAGCTGGATAAACTGTTAGAGCGGCTCACAACCGTGCCGCGACTTCTGCTGCATAGCTGCTGTGCACCGTGCAGCAGTTATGTACTTGAATATCTGAGACAGTATTTTGAGATTACTGTCTTTTATTACAACCCGAATATCTCGATGGAAGTGGAATATCAAAAACGTGTTGAGGAACAGAAGCGTTTGATTGACGCTTACAATCAACGGCAGAACAGTGGACATTCAATTTCTGTCATAGAAGGAGACTATGAGCCGGAAATTTTTTATACAGCGGCAAAGGGGTTGGAGCAATGCCCGGAGGGTGGCGAGCGCTGTTTTGCCTGTTATGAACTTCGACTCAGAAAGACAGCAGAACTTGCAAAAAAGCAAGATTACGACTACTTTGCGACGACCCTTACGATCAGCCCGTTAAAGAATGCTGCAAAGCTAAATGAGATTGGCGAACATTTGGCAGAACGATACCAGATTCCGTGGCTTGTGTCGGATTTTAAAAAGAGAGACGGTTATAAGCGGTCGATTGAGCTGTCGGCGGAGTATGCGCTTTACCGGCAGAATTATTGCGGGTGTGTGTATTCTCAAACACAATGAATGCCAAATATGTTCAAGTATTAAGAGAGAATAATATCATATTATATCCGTTAATGACGCTAAACGATCATACAGAGATTGTACATTCAGAAGTGATCAATTGTGATGGAAAAGAAAGAGTGAAGATTTGTATAGAGAGACCCTATTATTGCTAGAATTTAAGCAGGGACTACGGAGGTAATAATGAAAAAAATATTAGATTTGATATCCGAGGAAATGATGCAGGCATTTGAGCAGGCGGGGTATGACCGTGCACTTGGAAGGGTGACGCTGTCGAACCGCCCAGATCTGTGTGAATATCAGTGCAATGGAGCGATGGCGGGCGCAAAGCAGTATAAGAAGGCGCCGATTATGATTGCAAATGATGTTGCGGCAAAACTCTCTGACAGTGAAGTGTTTGAGAAGGCGGAGGCAGTGGCACCCGGTTTCCTGAACCTTGTGCTGACGGACACGTTTGTCGGCGATTATATCAGGGGAATGCGCGCGGAAGAAAAATACGGTGTGGAGGAGACCACAAAGCCGCAGGAGATTGTGATCGACTACGGCGGACCGAATATCGCCAAGCCGCTCCATGTCGGGCACCTGCGTTCTGCGATTATCGGCGAGAGCATTAAGCGAATCGAACGTTATATCGGACATCATGTGACTGGGGATGTCCATTTGGGCGACTGGGGGCAGCCGATGGGGCTTGTGATGAACGAGCTGAAGGTACGCAGTCCCCAGCTGGTTTATTTTGACGAGAGCTATACGGGGGAATATCCTGCCGAGCCGCCATTTACGGTAGCCGAGCTGGAGGAGATCTATCCCTTTGCGAGTAAACGTTCCAAGGAGGACGAGCAGTACAAGGCGGATGCGATGGCCTGTACTTACAAACTGCAGAGCGGTGTGCGGGGATACCGCGCCCTCTGGCAGCACATTATCGCGGTTTCCGTGGTGGATTTGAGGCGCATTTATGATAATATGGACGTTACGTTTGACCTGTGGAACGGTGAGTCCTCGGTGCGGGATCTGATACCAGGGATGGTGGAGGAGATGAAGGCGAACGGACATGCGTATATCAGCGACGGCGCACTGGTTGTTGATGTGAAGGAGGAGACCGACACGAAGGAGATGCCGCCGTGCATGCTGCTCAAATCGGACGGAGCGTCCTCGTACGCAACGACCGATCTTGCGACAATTAAGATGCGTATGGAGCAGAATAAGCCGGATGCGCTGATTTATCTGACAGACAAGAGACAGGAGCTTTATTTTCAGCAGGTGTTTCGCTGCGCGCGTAAGACGGGTCTGATAAAGCCGGAGACAAAGTTGGTGCATATTCAGTTCGGAACGATGAATGGCAAGGACGGTAAGCCGTTCAAGACGCGTGAGGGCGGCGTGATGCGGCTGGAAAATCTGATTCAGGAGATCCATGATGAGATGCTTTGCAAAATCAGGGAGAGCCGTGAGACCTCGGACGAGGAGGCTGCTGCGACGGCGCAGGTGGTAGGGCTTGCCGCGTTAAAATACGGAGACTTGTCGAATCAGGCAAGCAAGGACTATATCTTTGACATTGAACGTTTTACCTCATCGGAGGGTGATACAGGACCTTATATCCTCTACACGATCGTGCGTATCAAGTCAATTCTTGCGAAGTATACAGAAAATGGCGGGGATATACAGTCTGTATTTTCTGATATCAAAGCACCTGTGAATGACAGTGAGAAGCAGCTCATGATGGAACTCGCAAAATATAATGCAAGTGTTGAAGCGGCATGTGACGAGTATGCGCCGCACAGGATCTGCGCCTATATCTATGACCTTGCAAACGCATTTAATCATTTTTATCATGAGACGAAGATTCTTGCGGAGGAGGATGCATCAAAAAAGGCAGGATGGATCGCGCTTTTGGCGCTCACAAGAGATGTGTTTGAGACAGCTATTGATCTGCTGGGATTCTCCGCGCCTGAAAGAATGTAGTTAAATGTATGAAATTGTAAAAGAACCTAACCGAAGTATGTTGGGTTCTTTTTCTACGGCAATGCTGCACGAGTGCAAAAATGCACTTTGAATTCAAACAAGGAGCATTATATATGAGCATTAAGAACAATATTCAGGTGAGCCTTGTGTGGAAAAATTACAAAATGAGCATAAAGGGGACTTAAAATGATAAGAAATATGTACGAGAGACAAACTTTATGATAAAATAAAGACAACAATGTAAAATGAATTATGGGAGGATGTGTACATTATGTACGAAAGTCAAAAGGGGCTAATCTATACAAATGAGAAATGTATTGGATGCAATAAGTGCATTTCTGTTTGTCCAGTCATCACTGCAAACAAAGCTGTCAAGACAGAGGAGGGACTTCAGAGAATTGAAGTGGACGGTGATAAATGTATTGTGTGCGGAGCTTGTTTTGATGCATGTGAACACAATGCAAGAGAATTTGTGGATGATACAGAGAAGTTTTTTGCGGCGCTTTCAAAAGGAGAGAAACTATCCGTACTGTGGGCGCCGGCATTTGCGGCGAACTATCCAAATG
>CAMWJQ010000015.1 GCA_947174615.1 uncultured Lachnospiraceae bacterium | reverse complement strand
ACCTTTTTACATACAAATCTAACAGTTACGTTAATATCACCGATAAATACTCTAATCGAAACTTCATTAAGCATAATTAATGAACTGTTAAGAAATAAACTTAACCGTTCCTAAGGTAGTATTTTAAGCAATAAAAAACACTCCTGTATTTTACAAGAGTGTCATAAATAAAAATATAAAGTTGTTTAAACATTCTCGGCGCGTCCGCGCTGAACTGCTGTACCGTCATGAGATACTTTGAGTATCGGACTAAGTGGTTTGTAGAGTAAAAAGGTGAGAACGGACACACATATTCCCTTCAGCAGATTGAGCGGCGCCACACAGAACGCCACAAAAGTAACGATATTTGTGATGGCTGGATTGATGGCTGTGCCCATCTCAATCAGTCCCTCGAGCGGGATACCGTACATCACTGCGAAGGTAGGAAGCAGATATACGGCATTAAAAAGTGTGCCAAACAGGGTCATACAGAGTGTGCCGACCGCGCTTCCCGCAATGGCTGTCGTCTTTTTCTTTTTGATATGATAGAGGATTGTCGCTGGTAAAATCATCGAACAGCCCACACAGAAATTGGCAAGCTCTCCGACAAATGCCGTGGTCGTTGGCTTTAACAGCAGCTTTATGATGATCTTGACAAACTCTGTGAGCACGCCAGCCACGGGACCAAATGCAAATCCGCAGAGCAGAACGGGAAGTTCACTCGCATCAATCGCATAGAAAGGCGGTGCAAAAGGCACTGGAAGTTCTATGATCATCAAAACACCTGCAATGGCTGCAAACATACCGATCATAGCGGTTTTTCTGGCTGTCAGGATTCTGCCCTTCTCACCATTTCGCCTCGCAATCAGCTTTTCTGCAGTCAATGCAACAAACACTAACACTGCGACGATTCCCACAAACTCTAAGACAAAAGTGAGGTTTTCAACAATATTGGTGATAAATTGTTTCATATGCTTAATCTCCTTTACTGAACTTCAGAAATAAATATAGCGTGGTTTTTGCATGGCTTGACGCTTGTAACAGGAAGCCGAGGGCTGAACTGTTACAAATTGTTACTTTTGTTTTTTACAGTCCTGATCAAGCCGCATCGTCAGAGAGATTCGTTTTTTTGCCAGATCTACATCGAGCACCTTGACATCCACAATGTCTCCAACACGCACTGCCTCAAGCGGGTGTTTGATGAATTTGTTGGTAATCTGGGAGATGTGCACCAGCCCGTCCTGATGGACGCCAATATCGACAAACACGCCAAAATCAATAACATTTCGGACTGTTCCCTTCAAGATCATGTCAGGTTTTAGATCCTTCATCTCAAGGACATCACTTCTCAGGATGGGCTTTGGCATGTTTTCGCGCGGGTCCCTTGCAGGCTTCTCGAGTTCCTTCAAGATATCTGTCAAGGTAATCTCGCCGATGCCAAGTTCCTCCGCCATTTTCTTCTTGTCTCTGACGCGCTTTTCCAGCCCACCCACTGTCTGCACAGGCGCTTCCTTTGTATTATTTTTATCAGGCGCATCAAGCGTCACGCCGCCCATCGCAGCCGCAAGCGCCTTTCCCATTGCAGTGTTGGTATTTTTAATGACCATCTGCTGTTTTTTGTTTGTCCCATTTTTACTTGTCTTATCTTTGACGCTGTCCTGTTTTGCCGGCTTTGCAGACGCTGCCTTTTTCTGAATCTCCTTTAAATCCTCCATTGACAGATTCAGCTTCTCCAGAAGTTTGAGCGCCGCATCATAGGATTCAGGATGTACACTGGTGGCATCGAGCGGATTGTCCCCGTCTAAGATGCGCATAAAACCTGCACACTGCTCAAAGGCTTTGGGACCTAGCTTTGCAACCTTTAAAAGCTGCTTCCTGTTGGTGAAGCGTCCATTTGTCTCCCTGTAATCCACAATATTTTTGGCGATCGTCTTGTTGATGCCTGAGATATATTCCAGCAAAGAGGCAGAGGCGGTATTCAGATCCACGCCGACCTTATTCACGGAATCCTCCACGACACCGCCTAACGCCTCACTGAGTTTCTTCTGATTCATGTCATGCTGGTACTGTCCTACGCCGATCGATTTCGGATCAATTTTAACAAGTTCCGCCAGCGGGTCCTGCAGGCGTCTTGCAATGGATGCTGCACTCCGCTGTCCGACATCAAAATTCGGAAACTCTTCTGTCGCTAGTTTGCTTGCAGAATAGACCGAAGCCCCCGCCTCGCTCACGATCACATACTGTACCGGAGTGTCAATCTCTTTGATCAGCTCCACGATCACCTGCTCAGACTCACGCGAAGCAGTGCCGTTTCCCACAGATATCAGGCTGACACCATACTTGCTGATGAGTCTTTTTAACTCTTTTTTTGACTCTTCGACTTTGTTTTGAGGCGCTGTCGGATAGATCACTTTGGTATCGAGGACTTTTCCGGTCGCATCCACCACTGCAAGCTTGCATCCTGTCCTGAACGCCGGGTCCCAGCCAAGCACTACTTTTCCTGCGATTGGCGGCTGCATGAGCAGCTGCTCTAAATTCTTGCCAAACACAGCGATCGCTCCATCCTCCGCCTTCTCAGTCAGCTCATTTCTTAGATCACGTTCAATCGCCGGCGCAATCAGCCTGCTGTAGCTGTCCGCGATGGTTTCCTGCAATGCCGGCGTCGTGTTTTCATTGTCTTTCGTGATAATTTTTTTCTCAAGAAAACGGAGAATGCGCTCTGTGGGCGCCTCAATCTTAACTGTTAGTATCTTCTCATTTTCGCCTCTGTTGAGCGCAAGCACTCTGTGTCCTGCGACTTTGCTTACCGCCTCCTCAAAATCATAGTACATCTCATAGACACTCTGCGCCTTTGCATCCTTTGCAGCGCTGACAATCTTACCCTCCTCAAAGGTTGCCTGGCGGATGTAAGCCCTGTACTCCGCCTCATCTGAGATCATCTCTGCGATGATATCCATCGCCCCCTGCAAGGCTTCCTTGACATCGCCGACTCCTTTCTCCTCGCTCACATAGGCGGCTGCCTCCTCCAGCAAAGATTTGGTGGTCTCCTGTGCCAGAATGACCTCAGAAAGCCCGTCAAGACCTTTTTCCTTGGCAATGCTGGCGCGTGTCTTTCTCTTAGGTCTGTAGGGCAGATACAAATCCTCTACTGCCACCATCGTCTCGGCTGCAAGAATTTTCTCCTTTAACTCCTCGGTGAGTTTGCCCTGTTCCTCGATGCTGCCAAGCACTTGTTCCTTCTTCTCTTCCAAATTCCTAAGATACCCTAATCTTTCGTTTAGATTTCTCAAGACCTCATCATTGAGCGAACCTGTGACTTCTTTGCGGTATCGCGAGATGAACGGAATCGTGTTTCCTTCATCTATCAGTTTCACGGCAGCCTCAACCTGCCATTTTTCAACATTTAATTCGTCTTTTAACTTTGCTATAATGTCCATTGCTGTACTTTTTCCCTCTTAATTATAATATTGCTGTATACAAATGACCTGAAACAGCGATATTACAATTATATGATAAAATAAAGCGCGATTCAAGAACATTTCATATGGATTTCATTGTTTTATTGTATGAAACATGATACAATCATCTTTGTATGATGAAGATAAAAATATAAATAGAAGGGATTTACGACTATGCAGCAATCACAATATAAAAGCAACTTTGAGCTTAAATTTCTGGCAAGAGTACAGACAGGTCAGCATATGGGCATCTTGGCAGGCTCTCTCCTGCTAAAGCTGCTCATCAGTTTTCTTTCTGTAAATCTAATCACTGCCCTCATTCCTGCACGCACCACGACTGGATATATCGTCAATTATATTATGACAGTTCTCGTACAGATCGCTGTCTCTGTGCTGAGTGTAGGCACATCACTTATTTTTCTGAAATCTGCATGCAGTATGCAGGCTGTCCTTGGCGATCTATTCTGTGGCTTTCAGCAAAATACTGTCAAGATCCTGAAAATTGGCGCAGTCATCACCATCATCAACTCAATCTGCATGATTCCGCTTGATATCGCCTCTGTTCAGTACAGTGACATGATCAACTCCATTCCTCTTTTCCAGCTCTCAAGAAGCGACTATCTCCTTGACAACCATGAACTGCTCGCGACCTACAATGTTTTTTACAGCGCTTCGATGAAATTTTATCTGATTATGCTGGTCTGCACTGTCGTTTCCACCATTTTGACGCTGCCGTTTTTTCCGGCATTTTTTATGGTACTTGACTTTCCTAATTTGAGTGCGTCTGAGATTCTCAAAAAGTGCTTTGAGGTCATGCATGGCAATAAACTCCGGTTATTTATGCTGTATCTGAGCTTTGTTCCTTCCTTTCTGCTCAGCATCTTCACCTGCGGAATCACGCTGATCTGGGTGCTCCCATATATGAGCATGGCAGAAACAAATTTTTATCTGGATATGATGTCTATCCGAAATAAATCTGTTGGGTATTAAGAAAGTTGTATGAATCGAGCAGGGCAAACCTCTCTGCGTCAACGTGTGTATAAAAAAAGCCAAACTCCAAAGTACCATGGAGTCTGGCTTTTTTATACAAATACTTGTTATAATTACTGTCTGTTATAGTAATCAATGTCTGCTTTAAAATACGTCCGGATATAGCCATCTGTAGAGACGACCACGAATTCATTGGTAGCTTCGATATAGTAAACGTCATCCCCGTCCTCCGCCTCAAGCTTATGGAGTGCATCTGGGTTGTTGATCACCTTGTTGGCTCCTTGCAGATATGCTTCCTCCGTATCATAGGGAAACTCTTCTCCGTGCTTCTCGAAATGCTCTGTAAGATAGCGATGTTTCCGAAATTCGTATGTGTGTTGTGATGCTGTCTCGTAAGCACCTTCGGACTGTACGTCCTGCTCAGATTGCACGGTCTCGTGGTCTATGGCATATACATCGGACTGTGATGTCTCGTGGTCTACTGCATGTGCGGTTATCGTGTCAGCAGTTTCAGCCTCTACTCCCCTGCGAAATCCATTTTCTATGGATTTCTGTATCGTATTTTCTCCTTGCAGTGTTGTGTCAGAAACATCTGATGCAGCATATTTTCCAAGAAAAGAAACAAGAAACAGTATTGCAACTGCAGCAGCTATCACATAATGCTTATGACTGCTGCCTGTGTTGGAAGGCGCAGCCATCCTTTTGTTCTGGTCCCTGCATTCCTGACAGCGTTTGGGCAGTTCCAAGCCTTTCCTTTCGTAAAATCGAATCTCACTTTCTGATAGTTCAAATTCCTTTCCACACTGTTTGCATACCCGTTTCATAAAAGTGTCTCCTAAGTAGTGCTTTTCCATTTCAGATAGGCATTGATAAACCCATCCAGCCCGCCGTCCATGACTGCATCCACATTGCCGGACTCAAAGTTGGTCCTGTGATCCTTTACCATCGTATAGGGCTGCATGACATAGGAACGGATCTGACTGCCCCAGCCGATCTCCTTTACCTCTCCGCGTATATCAGACAGCTTTTCTGCATTTGCCTCCTGTTTGAGCAGAAACAGCTTTGCCTTTAACATCTGCATCGCCTTGTCTTTATTTTGGAACTGCGAGCGCTCATTCTGACACTGTACAACGGTGCCTGTCGGAATGTGCGTGATACGAATCGCTGAGGAAGTCTTATTGATATGCTGACCTCCTGCGCCGCTGCTTCGGTACGTGTCGATCCGCAAGTCATCCTCGTTAATCTCCACGTCCAAATCTTCCTCGATATCCGGCATGACATCTAATGACACAAAAGAAGTCTGCCGCTTTCCCTGCGCATTAAACGGTGAGATGCGCACAAGCCTGTGCACACCCTTCTCCGATTTGAGATATCCGTAGGCATTCTCCCCGTTTACCTGAAAGGTAATGGACTTGATGCCAGCTTCATCCCCGTCAAGAAAATCCAGCACATCAATCGAAAAACCTTTGCGCTCTGCCCATCTGGTATACATGCGGTAGAGCATTCCTGCCCAGTCACAGCTCTCTGTGCCACCGGCTCCTGCATTGAGTTTCAGGATAGCATTACACTTATCGTATTCTTCCGACAATAGTGTACTGATGCGAAGCGCTTCAAATGTATCAATAAATTCATCCAGTTCTTCCCGAATCTCTGGTATCATATCCGCATCTTCCGCCTCATAACCCATCTCGATCAAGGTCTCAATATCTTCGTATTGTGACTTGAGACCATTACACTTGTCCACGGTGTCCTTGAGTTGTTTTAATTCCTTCATCTGTCGGTTGGAGCGGTCAGGGTCATCCCAGAAGCCGGGTGCTTCCATCTCGCGCTCTAACTCTTCAATCCGCCTCTCCTTATTCGCGAGGTCAAAGTGAATCCCTCACTTCCGCTAATGGACTTTCATAGGTCTGTAACTCCTGTTTCATCTGGTCGAGTTCTACCATTGCGTTCACCACCTTTTTTATTTTATATAGAATAGAACTGTTTTCAGCCCTTTCGCCCGCAGCACTGCTTGTACTTCTTGCCGCTGCCGCATGGACAAGGATCATTTGGATAAACCTTTGCCTCCGCGCGCATCTTGGGTCCTTTCTGCAAAGTCTCATCCTTGTTGGTGCCTGTAACCTTGGCAACTTCTTCACGCTCTACCTTCTGCTCTACCTTGACATGCAGCAGCATCCGCACTGTATCCTGTTTGATATTGGATGTCATGGCATCAAACATTTCGTATCCGTTCATTTTATATTCGACAAGCGGGTCGCGCTGACCATATGCCTGCAGACCGACACCCTGACGCAGCTGATCCATATCATCAATATGGTCCATCCACTTGCGATCAATGACTTTGAGCAGAATCACGCGCTCAATCTCACGGATATTTTCGGGTTCCGGAAACTCCGCCTCCTTGCTCTCATAGAGCTTGACTGCCTCCTCCTTTAACTGATGTTTCAATCCGTTCTTCGTCTTCTTGGCAACGCGCTCCAGCACGACAGGATGAATCGGCACAATCGGGAGCAGCAGCGTATTGAGTTCATTTAAATCCCACTCTTCCGGTTCCAGATCATCGTTGATTGCAGTATCTACAGAACTTTCAACTATATCCGTGATCATCTTGTAGATGGCGTCCCGCATACTCTCCCCGTCAAGCACGCGGCGGCGCTCCTCATAGATAATCTCGCGCTGTTCATTCATAACTTGATCATATTCCAGCAGATTTTTGCGGATGCCAAAGTTGTTGCTTTCGATCTTTTTCTGTGCGTTTTCTATGGCACTTGTGAGCATCTTGTGCTCAATCTCCTGCCCCTCTGGAATCCCCAGTGTATTGAACATATTGATCAGGCGCTCAGAGCCAAACAAACGCATCAGATCATCCTCAAGGGAAATATAAAACCGGGACATACCGGGATCTCCCTGACGCCCTGCACGACCTCGAAGCTGATTGTCAATACGTCTCGACTCATGCCGCTCCGTACCGATGATCATCAAACCGCCGGCAGCTCTCGACTCCTCGTCAAGCTTGATGTCAGTACCACGTCCTGCCATGTTTGTCGCGATGGTGACAGCGCCGTGCTGTCCCGCATCCGCCACGATCTCCGCCTCAAGCTCATGAAATTTCGCATTCAGTACCTTGTGCGGGACACCGCGTCTCGTGAGCATTTTGCTTAGTTCCTCACTTGCCTCGATCGTGATCGTACCCACCAATACAGGCTGCCCTGTCTCGTGCGCCTTCCCCACGGCATCCACAATCGCGTGCAGCTTTTCTTTCTTGGTCTTATATACGCTGTCCTGATTGTCAATACGGATCACGGGGCGGTTTGTGGGCACAACGACAACATCCATGCCATAGATATCCCGAAACTCTTTCTCCTCTGTGAGTGCAGTACCTGTCATGCCGCACTTCTTGTCAAATTTGTTAAAAAAGTTCTGGAATGTGATGGTTGCGAGTGTCTTGCTCTCACGCTTTACCTTGACGTGCTCTTTTGCCTCGATTGCCTGATGCAAGCCATCTGAATAACGGCGCCCCGGCATAATACGTCCTGTAAATTCGTCCACAATCAATACCTGATCGTCTTTTACCACATAATCCTGATCACGGAACATCAGATTATGCGCCCTCAATGCCAAAATAATATTGTGCTGTATCTCAAGGTTCTCGGGATCTGCAAGATTTTCTATCTGAAAAAATTTCTCCACGCGCTCGACACCCGCTGCAGTGAGGTTAACAACCTTATCCTTCTCATTGACGATAAAATCGCCTGTTTCCTCCTGCTCCACACCCATGACAAAATCCATCTTGGTCATCTCGGGAACGTCCTCTCCGCGCTTCATCTGTCTGGCGAGAATGTCACACACCTCGTAGAGTTTTGTGGATTTACTGCTCTGACCTGATATGATCAGCGGCGTTCTCGCCTCATCAATCAGAACAGAGTCCACCTCGTCGATGATCGCAAAGTGTAAGTCCCTCAGCACCAGTTGTTCCTTGTATATGACCATATTGTCACGAAGATAATCAAATCCAAGCTCATTGTTTGTGACATAGGTGATATCACAATTGTATGCCTCCCGCCTCTCGTCAGGCTTCATGTCGTTTAACACGACACCGACCTTGAGTCCGAGAAACTCATGCACTTGTCCCATCCACTCTGCATCTCGCTTTGCCAGATAGTCGTTGACAGTGACAACATGTACCCCTTTGCCCTCCAATGCATTCAGATAAGCGGGCAAAAGCGCTGTCTGCGTCTTTCCTTCACCAGTTCTCATCTCCGCGATTCGTCCCTGATGCAGAACGATACCACCAATCAATTGTACTCTGTAATGTTCCTGATTCAGTACACGCTTTGCACCCTCGCGAACGACAGCGTATGCCTCGGGAAGAATGTCGTCCAAGCTGGCGCCCTCCGCCACTCTTCTTTTGAAATCCATCGTCTTTCCACGAAGCTCCTCATCGGTGAGCTTTCCCATCTCTTCGCGATAGCTCTCAATTTTTTTGACAATCGGTTCAATCCTCTTTAATTCGCGTTCACTGTGTGTACCGAATACTTTTTCTATAATACTCATATGCGGCTCCAATCTACATAATCTTATCATAACCATGCAGCCAGCTCCATCTATCAGGCACCAAAAAGTTCTTCCCGTGTCTTATAAAACGACTGACATTGTTACAAATACCTCTTCTTCACAGTGCATTTTTGTCCATATATTTAACCAGCACTGTACAAACCAATGACTATTGTAGCAGATAACGCGCATAAATTCAATGAATTTTAAGTGAACTTTATTTGAATGCCCTGTCTAATAATATATTCTTTCCGAAACCCGCCTAAAACAATACAGAAAACGCACTGGAAGATGATGATTTCGGATACGCGGCAGAATCGGCGCAAAACTCCAAGGAACGCTCGACACTGCTCGGAACAAACTGAGGGCAGGCGCCTTTACCAAAGAGCCTGCCCTGTCACATCTCAATATTTATTTAGTCAAAATCAAACTTCGTAAACCGTTTTGCCCTGTCAAGGTAACGGAACCGTACCATTTCATTTTTCTCAAGGACATCCTCCTCTGTGCCTCTGTACTGACAGCGGATGCAGCTGTAGATGCCTGTATCTTTATTGTAAAACATGTCGATGTCGAGGTCTCGCATAAAGCAGGATGGACATCTGTAATTTAATTTGCCTTTTCCAAGTTGAGCCATGTTGCAAATACCTCCTTATCAGAAATTGTCTTCTTGTAGCCGAGCTTGAACATCGGTGAGAACGCGTATCCCTCCTCGATATAACCGAGCGCCTTGTCAGAGGCAGTGAGAGAAACCTTTGTCTCGATTGCCGGAACCACTGCACTTACTGCACTTGCGCCGTCAAGCTTCGCATCGCGGCATCTGTACTCATAGTTGATGGTCTCGCCGCCTTCACCTTCACATGCGAGTGTGATACCTGTCATGTCCTCCGGATACTCTGTTGTGCCATAGCATGCTGTGATGTACTCGTCAAGCGTAATCTCTGCGGACGGGTCGCTGATTTCAAGAATATTTCTCTCAATCTTGATATTGGAAGCGCCTTCCTCAAAGTATTCCTTTGTCTGAAGCTTCACAGTCACGCCGTTAAACTGGATTTCAACAGGGTCAAGTGTCAGGATGCGCGTCTTTTTGCCGTCAATCACTTCCTCCGAGAAAAGGCTGTGTGTCGGACAGAGACAGAGGTCAACTTCCTCACCCTTATAAGAAAGCTTCGCACTTCTCACGGTACCTGCTCCTGCATAGTGTGTAAAGTAACCTGCGCGATACTTCTCCTGAATCAGGAACGGGTAGGAAGCATCCTGTACATGTGGTGTGCCGATGCCGACAGGCCAGTTTAATTTTGCCACATAAGGGCGAAGATCAACAATCGCGCCGCCCTGATCCATGTTCACACAGGCTCTCATGTACGGGTCACAGTACCAGAACAGCTGCTTGTCAGACCCGTAGAGGATATCCCGCCATGGCGCACACTCCGGTTCATTGTAGTTTCCTGCGTTGACGCCTTTCTTTTCTCTATAATAGTCTGCAAACTCTGCCATGGTCATGTCGATGAGCTTGCCCTCTTTTTTCAGGTCTCCGTAGTACTTGCAGCCATCGCTGTATGACTTATACAGAAGCTCATAGGGCTGCTCCCAGCGTCCCATCTTGTTCATCCAGCCTGGTCCTACGAACATCATGTTGTAGGAGTAGCCGTTGTTGTACTTTGCAAGGTCGCGGTACTGGTCAATCAGGTTATAGAGATAGGGATATTCCCATGTCTTCGTGTCGTAAATCATGCCGCGAAGCACGTTCTGCGGATGCGTGCCGAAGTTTGAACCATTTCCGTCATAACATGCAATCAAGTCTCTTGACAGATGCGGGATTGCAACAATTCCAGAGTCCTCTGCTGCATTTGCCGCAGGTGCATGGGTATTCTGTTTTGATGGAATCCACGGTGCCCATGGACCGCCGTCAAACAGTGTGTACCATGAATTGTTGCAGGTGTGGTATGCCTTTGGTCCTTCCTCCCAGCATGTCGCAACCGCGCATTTTACAGTCGGATACTTTTCCTTGATGTAGTTTGTCAGCTCGGCATCCATATAGTAAGATCCTGTTGACTCTGGATAAAATCCAAATTTGTCATGGAACTTCTCAAAAACATCATTTACGATTGCCTTCTTGTCCTCCATCGAGAACATCCAGATACAGAAGTCCTTTGTCTTGTACTTCTCACGGAACTCCTCGCAGGGAAGTCCGAGCAGGGAAAGTGCAATCTCATCACCAAACTCCTCATGGTCATGTTTTGCAATCTCCACTGCCTCATCATTGAACAATGAAGCGTAGGTCATCTGGATTGTCACCTTCAGACCATTCTCATGTGCCAGTCTCTGCTGTGTCTTGAAGATATCGAGCGATTCGGTCAAGAGTGCCTTATCTCCGATATCCTCCTCCTTTCCCTGTCCTGTGACAGTCGCAGAATACTCCGGAACCATCTCCGGACGATGGATAATGTTTAATACAAATTTATCCACTTTTCATTCCTCCTTTTTGCGTTTTTTATATCCCTTTAAAATCAAAAGATAACACTAATTTGTGGGCGGTATCCAACAGATACTCCTCGTGTGTTCTTGAACCCCAGCTGTCGTCACCTGCCACCCCCATCTGTTTCAGGGCAATCCTGGCTACTGTGTAATATACGGGCGGCAGCTCATAGACATGCATGGCGTTCTCGAGCTCATGCGGCGTGTACGGCAGCACATTCACACTCAAGTCTTTTCCGGTGAAGCAAACGCCGCGCCCTTTGTTATCCGTGATGCTGATACTGCGCACTCCCGTATGGTTGCCGCACTCCTGCGGCACGAGATACTCCGCCAGATTGTCTGTTACTTTTTTATGGTAAATACCAAGCTTTCCGCCTTTTTCGCGATCGCAGTAGGTATCAGCCGGACCTAGTCCATACCATGTCAGATTTTCCAAATCCGCATCAAATTTGAACAGCATGCCAAACTCTGGGATGTCGGTAACGCCTTTTGGCGCCTCGTATTCCAATGTGGTGTTGATATTCCCGTCCCCTGTCACCTTGTAGGTTACAAAACATTGCGACTCTGGAGTTGTAGGCAGTACATAACAATACCGAATCATGACACTTGTGTCATTTTTTGTGATAACAGGCTCTTTCGTCTGCTGATATAAGCTCGCGGTCTTCCACTGCGCATACCGGAACGGCATCTGATTGCCGCAGTCGTTGTCCGTCGGCGCACGCCAGAAATTTGGTTTCGGTATGGCTTTGATCAGCTCCCTGCCGGCGTACACATACGATACCAGACCTTTTCCGCCCTTGTCAAACAAAGCCTCAAAATGCATGCCGCGCACGCCGATATTGTAGTCGCCGTCGGCAATCTCAAACAATTGTGGTTCAGGGACATCACAGGCGCCGCCTGCTCCCTCTACCGTGTATACGCCCTGCCCAAAGGCAACCTCATGACCACATTTTGCCCAGAGTGTGTCATAGAGCAGCACGAAACTCACGGTCACGACATATTCGCCGCCCCGCACTGCCTTCCACGGTTCTTCGCTGCTCCAAGGCGTCATATAGCCAAATACAGGCAGCTTGAAAACTTGTGAGGAAAGCGGCTCTACCTCTGTTACTACCGCTGCTTTTGCAAGCTCCTCACCGTCCAGCGCCAGTGTGACAATGCACTGATATCTGGATGTATTGGTAAACAGATTTTTATTGATGACTTCAAAGCTGTCACCATTCACTCGGACTTGGATATTTTGATAGTTAAATTTTACTTCCTGCATTTTGGGCGACGGGTTCCTGTTTCCGCCGTAGACAATGCCGTTCCCGCTAAAATTATAATCGCATGGGCGGTCGTCGAAATCGCCGCCGTAGCCGAGTACTTCCTTCCCATACCTGTCCTTGTGGTAAAGCGACTGGTCAATATAGTCCCAGATAAAACCTCCCTGAAAAAGCGGTTCCTCATCTGTCAAATCTGTGTACTTGTGCATGGCGCCGCAGGAATTTCCCATCGCGTGCGTATACTCGCAGAGTATAAAAGGCTTGCTTCTGTCCTTTTTCAAAAATTCTTTAATAGAAGCTGCGCTGGAGTACATCTGGCTCTCCATGTCGGAAATCGTATTGATGCGCCTGTCATTGAACACCCCTTCATAGTGGACCAGCCTCGTATCGTCAAGTTCGTGGAACTTCTGGGACATTGCGTGAATGACAGATCCGCCGAACGATTCGTTTCCGCACGACCAGATTAGGATGGACGGGTGGTTCTTGTCCCGCTGGTACATGGAATTGACCCTGTCGAGCAGAAGCGGCTCCCACTCTTTTTTATCACCCGGAAGCGCCTGCTCGATGGGCTTTTTGCCCTTGAGCACCATATCCCATGCCCCATGTGACTCCATATTGCACTCGTCAATGAGATACAGTCCATATTCGTCACACAGCTCATACAGTTTCGAGTCATTCGGATAATGGCTGGTTCGAATCGCGTTGATATTGTGCTGTTTCATAGTAATGATGTCCTGCAGCATCTCATTATAATCCGGCACCCTTCCAAAACGCCCGCCGAACTCATGCCGATTGACACCCTTGAACACAATGCGCTTTCCGTTGAGCGTCATGACGCCATTGTCCAGCGCAAAGCGCCGAAACCCGACTTTTTGCGGGATAATTTCCACAACATTCCCATCTGTGTCGTACACTGTAATCAGCAGCTCATAAAGAGTTGGCTCCTCGGCACTCCAGAGCATCGGCGCGTCAACTGCCAAGCGAACCGCCGGATTTTCACCGTCTACCAGCGCGATTTCTGCCTCGGCGACTTCTGTGATATCAGAGAGTGTCAGTTTTGCCCTGACAGAATCACCTGCCTGTATCGTTGTGACAGTCAGGGAAACCACCAAATCCGCCCTGGTGAAATCTGCATTCAAATCCGTCCGAATCTTTACATCACTGACATGCGTGTCAGGTATCGCATACAGATAAACGCTTCGAAAGATTCCTGAGAACCGGAAGAAGTCCTGATCCTCGCACCAGCTTCCGCTCGTCCATTTGTAGACTTGGACTGCCAGCTTGTTTTCGCCTGCCTTCAACGCATCTGTCAGCTCAAACTCAGACGGTGTAAAGCTGTCCTCGCTGTAACCGATATAGGTGCCGTTGCACCAGAGTGCAAAGCCGCTCTCGACGCCCTGAAAGGAGATAAAGACGCGCTTTCCCGCAAATTGCTTTGGCACAGTGAAATATTTGACATAATTTGCCGTAGGATTGAAGCGTGTCGGAATCTCACCGGGTTCAATGACCTCATGCCCGTCCCACGGGTACTGCAGATTGACATACTGCGGCTTGTCATATCCTTCAAGCTGTATATGTGCCGGTACATGGATATCTTCCCAGTCTCGGCAGTCAGTGTCATTTTTATAAAATCCGTCTGGCGCCGCTTCCAGATTTTTGGCATAGTTGAACTTCCAGACACCATCCAAAGACTTTTTCAGACTTTGGATATTCTGTACAAATTCGGCCTCGCTCACATAATACTTATGGTCAGAGTGCGCCGCTATTCTATTTTCCCCATAAAAGAGGGGATTTTTTATTTTATCCTGCATTTTAATCTCCATGCCGCCCCTGGCGGCTTAAATAAGACAATTGATTCTCTATATTCTGAATCCTTTCTATTTGTTCCGGCTTATAATATTCTGAATGTTTTTGCATATATTCTATCTTTTTGCAAATCCAGTCGTAGTACATTTTTTTGCTGCGGTCTTTTGCGGTCCTAAGCGGTGTCACGATATCAAACTGTTTGTCCGCATGCCAAAAGAAAAGCAAAGCGATCATATATGACATACATCCCTCTGAATCTTCTTCCAGAAGAAAGTCTGACCGCTCGACAATGATATTCACAGCCTCCTGTCCGTACTGTTCAACAATCGTGTTTAACAGTTTTGCAATATACTCATTCTGTGCAGGACTTGCCTCCGTATTTTCATTGAACATCCTCATCAAATCCGGTATTTGTTCCAGCCCTAATTTCCCATAATATTTTTCGCAGAAATCTAGAACCGCATCAATATCACTCTCATTTTTGGCTCTGTACAGATTTTGCAGATCTGCTGCATACTCTTCATTTACCATTCCTGACTGCTCCTCATTACCACCCTTTTAATGCAGAGATCTTATATTCTAAAAGTTTTCCCTCATGGTTGTCAGGGCGTTTCTTCCATTGATAGGGTGAAGTACCGATTATACGTCTGAAATTCCGGTTAAACGTTGACGGGGTGATAAATCCCACCTTTTCTGCCACATCTTCCATGCTGATGTCCGTTTTATCAATCAGCTCGCACGCCTTTTTCACCCGAACAAAATTGACATACTCAACCGGCGTCATGTTCATTTTTTCCTGAAAAACGCGCCTGAAATGCGTCTCGCTCATATGACATTCATTTGCCAGGTCTGCGATCTTGAAATTGTTCGGATAATTTTTTTCCACATATACTATCGCATTTTCCAGCTGCAGGCTGTTGTTTTTTCCGTATGCAAACTCGCTGCCCCTGCCGTTGAACCGCGCAATCTCAAAGAGCATGGAATACACGATCCCGCCTACACACTCGCGGTAATATATACTCTTGTTCTCCATTTCCTCGAAGACAGAACGGATCAGCGTCACAAGCATGGGATTCTCCTCAACTTTTATAAAAAACGCTCTGCTGTTGACTGCATCAATAATACTCTTGATTTCCTGTTCCGTTCTGCCCTGCTGACTAAGTATGTGCACTGGGTTGATATATAAGTACTCCCAGAATGCCATGACATTGGCGTCGCTTTTCGTCACATGCAGAAAATTTGCCGGGATACAAGAAACCATGCCTGTCCCAAAGCGGTACCGATCCTCCTCAATGACCAGATCACCCTCGCCGTAATGACAATATCCAATTTCTATCAGGTTGTGGAAATGCATATTGTCGATATTCTCACCGTACACCTGTATCCACTTATTCCCCATCAGCGCGAGCACCGATTCTTCCTGAGGCACCTCATAAAACCGAAACTCCGCAGACCCCTTTTTCTTCTTAGACATTATAATCCCTCCAGAAAAATTCACAGAATCATCCATTAAAAGAGCGTAGATTCTCTGATGACCAGCTCATAGCCCAGCAGTGACTTTGGTTCCACTTCTTCACCCTGAATGTACCGCAGTAAAACTTTGCACGTAAGTGCGCCAAGCGCCCTGTCATCGAACACAAGAGACGTAACTGCCGGCTTCGCATTCCGCAGCAGGGTACTGTCGTAAAAAGAGGCAATCTGAATCTGCTGCGGCACCGCGATCTTCTTCTCTGCCAGAACCTGCAGTGTCACCGAACAGACAAAATCATCCATGCATATAATCGCTCCAACGCCTGCCTGAACCAATTTTGCTGCCGCAGATGCTATCTTATCCGCGCTGTCGCAGTCCTCCATGATCAATGCCATATCCAGCTTACTACATGCGGCGTGAAATGCGTCCTCGTAGCCCTGCATTCTGGTCCGGTTGACAACATAGTTTTTGCTGCCGCCAATCAGTCCGATTCTGCCAATCCCGCTGTGCAGCATTCTGCTTACCAGTGCACAGCATCCCGCTCTATGATCATTATCCACTTGTAAAATCTTTGCATCCCGCGATGTCCCCATCATCACAAAAGGAAGATTCTCCTCTTTTAACAAGGCTATATTGGTATCCTTTACCAGCGATCGGCTGAGTATCACACCATCTACTTTATCGTTGGCAATCATACGTTCTAAATTTCCTGAATTGCTGCTTGTCACTGGCACGAGCATCACATCATAGTCATTTGCCGATGCCTCCTCACAAATTCCCTGCATACTGTTCTGAAAAAAGGGCATATCTACGAGATTGCAGTCTCCGGGAATAACCAGCGCAATATTGTACGTCTTTTTTTGTGCAAGCCCTTTTGCGATCACATTCGGCTTGTAATCATTGGCTTCGATATAAGCCAGTACTTTCTGTCTGGTCTCCTCGCCAATGCGCCCCTTGCCAGATATCGCCCGCGACACTGTCGTCTTGGATACTTGGAGTGCTTCTGCGACATCAGCGATCGTAATCTTGTCGCTCCTCATCTTTACAGACCATCAATAAATCGCTGGAATGCTGCTCTGCCAGCCTCATCTCTCTTATAAACGCCCGCGTGCTCAAGTACCTTGCCAAACACGATGCCAACCTCTTTTTGAATGATGTCCATCACCGTATCCTTGGTCACAGTGTCATATTTCGGCAGAAATTCATCCACCCAGTCTGCATGTTTTTCCAGCACTTCATTTTTACGAAGATCTTCCTTGGCTAAAATTGCATCCGCTAACTGTTCCAACTCCGATTTTAATCTTGACGGCAGTACAGCAAGTCCCATCACTTCGATCAAACCGATATTTTCCTTCTTGATATGATGAAGCTCCGCATGTGGATGATATACGCCAAGCGGGTGCTCTTCAGTCGTGATATTATTTCTCAGCACGAGATCGAGCTCATAATTCTCCCCGCGTTTTCTGGCAATCGGCGTAATTGTATTGTGGGGTTCCCCATCTGTCTCAGCAAAGATAAATACTGACTCATCTGTGTATCCGCGCCACTTTGCAAGGATTACGTCAGCAAGCTCGATGATACGATTGTAATCTTTGTGCGAAAGTCTGATCACCGACATTGGCCACTTGACAATCCCTGCTGCAATATCCTCAAAACCTTTCACCGCAAATTCCTTCTCGACAGGCGCCTTTGCCATCGCAAACTCATAGTTTCCGCCCTGAAAATGATCATGGCTGAGAATCGATCCGCCCACAATCGGAAGATCCGCGTTGGACCCCACAAAATAGTGCGGAAACTGCTCCACAAACTGAAAAAGCTTTACAAACGTATCATGCTCAATCTTCATGGGAATATGCTGGCTGTTGAACACAATACAGTGCTCATTGTAATATACATACGGCGAATACTGAAATCCCCATTGATTTCCCTGAATTGTGACCGGAATAATTCTGTGATTCTGCCGTGCAGGATGATTTACCCGACCGGCATACCCTTCATTTTCCATACAGAGCTGACACTTGGGATAACCGCTTTGCTTTGCGTTTTTTGCCGCTGCAATCGCCTTGGGATCTTTTTCCGGTTTCGATAAATTGATGGTAATATCCATCTCTCCATACGCTGTTTCTGCTTTCCACTTTCTGTCGCGTGCAATGCGGTAACGCCTGATATAATCTGTGTTCTGGCTGAAGGTATAATACCAGTCTGTCGCTGCCTTGGCACCTTTCTCCTCATAGAGATTTCGAAATCTGCCGAGAACCTCAGAAGGGCGCGGCACCAGCATTCCCATAATCTTTGTGTCAAACAGATCCCGGTACACAATGCTGTCATCGGCAAGGATTCCCTTCTCCACTGCATAGTCAAGCATTTGTCCGAGGAGGTCCTCCAAGTCAAATTCAGCCGGATTCGTTATCACTGCTGGACTTTCGGGTTCCTCATAGTCGTCCAGACCAAACAGCTCTAAGAGTGTATTGATCGTGTAGATCCTGTCATGTTCATCAAGCAGTCCGGCTGCAATGCCATAGTTTACAAGTGTCGAAATGTTCTCTGTGATCATTGAAATACCTCCTTTTATTTTCATAATTTATATTCTGTAATCTCGAATGACCTCCAGCGCCGGAAGTGCATTTCCATCGTAATCAAACAATGCCTGATTTGCCCACTCATTTCCGCAGGGTCCTGTTTCCTTGATATAGTCGAGCGCCGCATCTGTCGCCCAGCCGCTCCCCTCGACTGGCAGCCAGGCAGGCTCCCAGTAAAAGAATCCTCTGCCCTTTTGCTGGGGCACCTTCTCGAGCACCGCGAAAAATGCTTTCATAAAGTCACACTGCCCCTCTTTTGTCATCGGGAACGGCACCTTCTCACATAGAGCTGGTTTTGTTGCCATACCTTTTCTATCTTCCGGTGCAAGCTTCTCATAATCGGCATAGTCCTCCATGGTATGCCCCATCGAAACTTCCGCGATGACAAGTTCCTTTCCATAACGCCCCGCAATATCGTTCATATTTTTGGACAAATCATCTAATGTACCATGCCAAAACGGATAGTAAGAGAGTCCGATCACATCAAAATCCGCGCCTTTATTGACGTTGATATACTGATCAAACCACGTTCTGTACAGTTCATTGTTTCCGCCATTGTCGAGATGTATCATAATCTTTGCCGCAGGGCAGATCTCCCTTACAGCGCTGATGCCTGCGCTGACAAAGCGCGCGATATTGGTATAATTCGGAGTTTGTCCCTCTGGCCAGAGAAGCCCGTTTGATAACTCATTGCCAACCTGCACCATGTCAGGCAAGATGTCCTCCTTCTTCAGGCGATTTAATATCTCCTTGGTAAAATCATACACTGCCTGCTCAAGCTGATCTGCATTGTAATCCGCCCATGCCTTAGGCTTGCGCTGCTTGCCAGGGTCCGCCCAAAAATCACTGTAATGAAAATCCAGCAGAAAGCCAAGTTCAGCTGCTTTCACGCGCTTTGCCATGCGAAGTACCGTCTCATAGTCCGTATTTCCCGCACCATAGAGCCTGCCATCGGGCGTTTTCGGATCATTCCAAATCCGTAACCGGATATAATTTGTGCCATAGTCCTTTAGGATCTGAATCAAATCACCCTCTTTGCCATGGTCATAAAACTTTGCACCGAGCTTTTCAATGTTATCCATTGATGAGATATCCATTCCTTTAATATAATCCAACATACCTTTTTCTCCATTCTTATTATGAATTTCCTTACAGTGCCCTTGTCTCTAGCCTGCTTGCCAGACATGCGCATTTCAGATTGTCGCAACACAGTACTT
>CAMWJQ010000014.1 GCA_947174615.1 uncultured Lachnospiraceae bacterium | reverse complement strand
GTACTTACATCAGAACGGCGTATGTTTTGTCGGCGGCAAGGCAGAGAATCCAGGCGGTGTGGCGACTTCTGCACTCGAGATGTCACAGAATAGCGAGAGACTGAGCTGGAGCTTTGAGGAAGTGGATGCGAAATTACAGAATATTATGGTAAATATTTACCACAATATTGATGACGCGGCAAAGCGGTACGGCATGGAAGGCAACTATGTGGCAGGTGCGAATATCGCAGGTTTTGAGAAAGTGGTCAATGCTATGCTCGCGCAGGGCGTGTGCTGATCAAATAAAAGGAGTCCCCAAAGTGTTGTGCTTTGGGGACTCCTTTTATTTGTCGAAAAGCCCATATCATAGGAGATTAGCATAGACAATGTTAAGACAGAAATGATTTTAGGTTTCCATCTAGTCTGCCCGCCAGTTCTGTCAAGTCTACAGCCAGTGTCTCAAGATTTTCGATATCATGCATCATCTCATCGGTCGCATCCGTTGCGGTCTGGGAGAGCGATGCATTGTCTATGGCGGATTCGGACAGTTCGGAAATAATGCGGGACATATTGTCCTTTGCCAGATTCATGTCGGACACATTGGTCTGCATGGCAGACTCCCGCTCTGTGATGTGGGAGATATCCGTCGCAATATCACTGAAAATTTGTCTGGTTTTATCAATATTGCACTCTTGGTATTCCAGCGTATCTTTAACCGTATTCATCACGGAGACAATGCCGTTTGTTTTTTCTACGAGGGACTGGATGTTCTGACCAATCTGTGCCGCGGATTTATTGGACTCTTCCGCGAGCTTCTGGATTTCCTGAGCAACCACCGCAAAGCCTCTGCCAGCCTCGCCTGCGCGCGCAGCTTCGATGCTGGCGTTCAGTGCAAGCAGGTTTGTTTCATCTGCAATGTTTGTGATGTATTCGGTGACACTCTTGATTTGCTCGACAGAATTGTTGGTGACAGTGACTTGGTTGCCAATTTCCATCACTGTTTCACGCGAATTTCTGCTGCTTTCCCAGAGATCTGTCAAAATACTTTGGCTGCTTTCGGAAAGGGACGCCATATGCTCAGACAATGTGTTGATATGGCTGATTTGCTCCAGCATCATATCAATGGCATTCCGGGTAGTCTCAACATCATCTGCGGCGCTGCGTGTGCCGGCTTCCTGAGAGGTGGCTCTCTCGTATATCTGCGAGATGCTGCTGCTCATTTCCTTTGCGGTTGTCACGTTTTTGCTGGACATGGTATTTAAGTGTTCCACAGCCTCTGTCAGTTTCAGCATGCCTTCTTGGATATTATTCAGCAGACCATCTATCTTTGTGCGCAGCTTCTCTGTTCCGGCAGCCAGCTCACCAAATTCGTCTTTCTGCCTGTTTCGCTGCAGTCTCTCGTCCGAAAGATCCCCCTCGGAAACTTTCAGGAGGACATGACGTACATCGTGCAGCACGCGGGTTAGACCGCCTATGTACCAGTAGATGAAGAGTGCGACCAAGATCAATACAGCTATGGATGCCGCAGCGCTTGTCAGAATGTAGCGCATCATCATTTCCTCTAATTCTGTAGTGGGGGTAGAAGCCATCAATGCGCCAATCACCGTCTGGTCACTTGGCTGCACGATGGGAATAATATAGGCATGAAACAGTTTGTGGTCAATCTCTATATTCTTGTACCAGAGCTGAGCGCCTTGGTTCAGCGTATAGTTTTTGATATTGTCTCCGGCTTTCATGCCGATCCAGCGCTGTCCGTCGTCATTGCAGATGGATGTCATGACTGCCATATCCTGATAAAAAAAGGTGATGTCCACATCCGTCTGTTGTTTCAGATCATCAACGACGAAGGTTTCCTGCGACACATTAAAATTCATTCCCCGCCAGACATATCCATCCGATTTCATGGAATATTCGCCATATCCTTGACTGCTGTAGAGGTTCATCGCTGCCAGAGCGCTTGATTTCAGGCGGCTTTTGGTCTGTGTATACATGCCGGAACGAAACTGGATCATACCGATAACAAGTGACAGAAGTGTCAGCAGCAAGAGAGGGACACAGCAGAGTGTCAGCATTTTCTGCTTAAATTTCATATTCATCCCTCCCTACATCACATCTTTGGTAATGACAGTGACGCCCGTATCGGTCGCTGTATTTTTGTCTGTGTAGGTGCCTTCGAGGGCTTGTACGGCAATCGACATGCCATCATGTCCCATGACAGTTGGATTTTGCTGCATCGTGGCGTAAATGGTTCCGTCTGCAACGAGGGAAAGAACGGCGTCTGAAGTGTCAAAGCCAACAACCATACTCTCTGCGGAAGATTCTTTCACCGCGTTTCCGATTGCGACAGTGGTTCCTTCATTCGTGCCAAAAAATCCGACATAGTTCTGAGAAAGCCCATCCTTTACGGCGCTTGTAACGTTGCCTGCGTCATCCTGCATAAATACAGTGTCAGCGAGGACGAAATCAGTCCCCTCAAATGCCTGACGAAAACCAGTTTCTCTAGCGACACAGGAAGCGGTGTCAGCAGTGACGCCCATCACGCCAATTGTGCCGTTTGTGATGCCTTTTGCCTGAAGTGCGCTGATCATGGTTTCACCGGCAGTTTTGCCAGCGATGGTGTTGTCCGTTGAGAGTGCAGTCACACAGTCGTAGCTCGCAGAGCTGTCTACATAGACAATCTTACATCCTGCGCTGTCAGCTTTTTGCAGACTTGCGTTTACGCCGTCCTTGCTGTTTGCGGCGAGCAGGATTGCGTCTGCACCGGCTGCAACAGCATCATCAATACATGCGCTTTGCAGTGCATCATCATGTGCATCAGGTCCTGTCCATTTGTAGGTGATGTTTCCGATTTCATTGACGGCAGCCAGACATCCATCGTCGATTGATTTCCAATAGCTGTCGGTCAAGTCCATTGTGATAAGATAGATCGTGTAATTGTCAGTAGGAGCTGTTGTGGGGGCACTGCTTTGATTTGCACTGCCTTCCGAGGAGGTCTCTTGCGACGGGACGTCGGCAGACGGCTGTTCAGTCACGTCAGATACCATGGGCTGTTCAGGCATGATAATCTCAGGCGTGGTATTTGCACCACAGCCAGTCATCAATACGATGCAGGATAGCATGCCAATCAATAGTTTTTTCTTCGCTCTCATAATTGTTTCTCCTTTCAGGATTAAAATATAATATAGTGTGCTATTGTCACACTATATCAGTATATAATAAAAATTGACGAACAACAATGGATTTGCCCTAGATTGCTTATAAAATACCTGATTTTGTTCGATATAATATATATACTCATGACAGATGAAATCTGCCGTGAGTATCGCGCCAGCCGCAGCTGCGAAGCGGCAAATTTCCTTATGGGGCTGTGTGCATAACTTTATACTGAGCGGTCAGTCTTTTCGACCGCCAGTATAGCATACCAGATCGTGTCTGCGCATACTTTCTGGCGAAATGAAAGGAATGATTTTTGGACATGTTCTGATATAGCGCAACTAAAAATTTGTCTGAATCAAGGAGGATGATGGCATGAGTATGATGATGGGGATTAGTACTCCCAATACCAGACGGCTGGAGTTCAGGGATAAGGGCGGAAATGTCGTCGGTTCAGTGACAATCAAAAGTGCGAAGTCGCAAGAGACGAAGAAGAAGCGGCTGCCGTACAGCTACAAGGAAATCTCCACCAGACTTTTAAATGCAAAAAAGTCGGGCAACGCACATCAGGTACTGATTAGTGCGAAGCAGAAGGTGGCGTCCCTCAGGTTGATGTACAAGGGCGGCGTGTATGATGACAATGAGATTTTCAATGCCTTGATGCACGCGCAGGCGATTACCAGAGTGGCGAAGAAGCGCATGAAACATCTCGAGGAGGAAGAGCGGGTCGATAAAAAAGGCGGACCCTGCGAAGCGGAGCTTGAGGAAGGGACTGAGAAAGGAACTGCGAAGAAGTTGCGGGACGAGGATAAGTCCGATGTTAACCTTCAGAGAATGCAGAAGCTCATGGAGCAGTATGAGCGCATGATGGAGGAGACCATGAAGGCACTGGAACGTCTGGATGACATGGATGAGCTTTCCGAGGATATGGGAATCAGTGTCCGGCAAAGCATGGACCCAGAGGATATAGAGATGATGAAGAAAAAGCATCGCGCCGATGAGATGAAGGAGATCATGGAGGCAGATATGAAGTACCTCAAAGCCATGTTTGACAAATTTGAGAAGGATAAGCAGACGATCAGCAGCAATGCTTATGGGATGAGCGACAATGGCAGAAATGGCGTCTCACTCGAACTGGGGGGAATGAGTATTTCTACTGCCGGATCGTCGCCAAGTGCGGCTGCTGTGGTTGAGGGCGGTACGATAGACGCAGCAGTGTGAGGACATCATATATTTATTGAATAATCAGTGGCAAAAGGTTCCGCAGATATTGGGATTTCCAAGTCTGCGGAATATTTAACTTTATACTGAGCGGTCAGTCTTTTCGACCGCCGTATAATATACAGCCCTGTGCTCCTGCTCAATTTCCCAGAGCATTTTTCAAACACGCTCTAGGAACCCGGAGGGTATCGAACAAATATTTGCTGGCAAATTTACTATTTTATCACTATTATTAGTAAAATTTCTAGTAAATTTGCAGAGAATGTGTTAAAATGGATTTAACAAATTGAAAAGGAGCTGATAGTATGTATAAAATCATTACCATGGAACGTGAATTTGCAAGCGGCGGCAACGAGATTGGCAGACGGGTAGCCAAAAAATTGGGCATAGAATTATATGACAGGAATATTCTGGTGGAAGCGGCAAAAAGGCTTGACATTCCTCCTATTTATATTGGAGATTTGGAGGAGACCGCACCGGGCAGCATTATCTTTAACCTTTCAAAGACAGCCATCGGCGGCAGCAAAAAGGACAGTGCAAGTTTGCCGATGTCTGAAAAACTGTTTCTGGAAGAGAAGAAAATTATTGAGGAAAATGTTGAAAAACATGACTGTGTGATCGTTGGAAGATGCGCCTCGTTTATCCTGTTTGACAGGGCGGACTGCCTGAAGGTATTTGTCTATGCCGACAAAGACTACCGCATGAACCGCACAATTCAGACAGAGAATATTGCGCCTGCGGAGGCGGAGGATTTCCTGCGCAAGTCTGACAAGAGAAGGAGTAATTTCTACAATACGCATACCGGCTGGAAATGGGGCGATATGACCAAGTTTGACTTGTGCCTGAACACCAGCAGCCTCGGATTGGATGCGTGCGTGGACATTCTTGCAGGCATGATGCAGAAATGAGGAGCGTAAAAGCTGCGGCACGCAACCATTTTTGATACCTCTGTAGCAGACAGACAAAGTATAAAAATCTGTTGCTATGGAGGTATCATTGATGTCAAGGCTATCCATAGAGTCCTCAGGACCCGCTTGACTGATAACACCGCACGCCATACTTCCACAAAAGCAGCGCCGGGATAAAAAACCAGCAGGCGGCAAGCGGCAGAACCATATAAACTATAGATGTCTGCCTGCCAAGGATATACAGAAGCGGATAATACTGAATCAGCGCATATGGAATGACAAACGTTGTGAACAGCAGCATCTTTTTTCCATAAATGCTGAGCGGGTACTTCCCCAATTCCCGTGCCCCGTCGGTAAAAACATTCATGAACTCAAGCCCGTCCAGGGTAAAAAAGCAAAGCGCCGCATAGATAAAAAACAGCGCTGTAAAGACCACTGTGCCGCCAATCAGCATAAACAATAGCGTGCATACTTTGGATACGCTCCATACAACATTGCTTTTCACAATGCCATAGGCAAACATGACAACAGCCTGCAGTATTCGTCCGATTCTTGTCAGCTCAAATTTTGAGCCAAGTACCTGAAGGATTTCATTCTGCGGGCGCACCAGTACCCGGTCAAATTCGCCGCTTTTGACCATACCTGAAAATGTGTCAAATCCTCTTGCTATCATTTCTGCCAGCGCAAATTCCAGCAAAACTACAGAAAAACACAACAGCACTTCACTGTATGTAAATCCCTCCACCTTCGAGAAGCGCTGAAACATAAAAAAGACGCCAAGAAACACGTTGAAGGATACCAAAAACTGCCCAATCGCCGACAGTAGAAATGAAGTCTTGTACTGCATTATGCAGCGGACATTGATTGAGACATAGTGCAGATATAATCGGATTGTTTTCATGTGCGCTAACCTCCCTGTACAATGATTCTTTTTTCGGCAAACCTGCAAAGCAGTTTTCCGGCAGCAGTGATGACAACAAGCCAGAATACCTGCAGCAGAATCGCCCGTCTGATTTCATCTGCGCACATGCTGGCGCTGTAAATGCGCAGTGCGGCATTCTGCATGGATGCAAATGGCAGCAGCTCCATAAATGAACGCATTTTATCCGGAAAAAACGGCAGCGGTATCACAGCTCCGGAAAAAAATTCCACGCAGGAAGTAAACATGATACGCAGTCCTTGAGGAGAAATCGTGAAGAATGTCAGTACATAAATCAGCAGACAAAATGTCACAGTGACAGCAAGTCCCAATAGCAGTGACAGCACAAAAAGAAGAAAGTGCACCGGGCTTGCAGGCGCGTCAATGCCATACGACTGCGGGATAAAAGCAGCGACAATCAAAACTGGGAAACACCGCAGGATCGCGTTAGCCAGCCGTGTTGCAATACTCCTTGCAAACCACATGCTATAAATGCTGACGGGTCTGCATAACTCATAGGCAATGTTTCCGTTCACAATGGCGTCAAAAATGTCATTTTCTATCATCCACACGGCGAAAAATGCCAGAAACGCCTGCTGCAGCCAGACATAGGAGGCTGTTGCGGAAAGACTCATCGGGAAAGCCGCGGCGTCTGTCCGGTAAAAAGCGTGAAACATCATGATCTGTATGCCGCCCCATGCAAACTGGGTGATAATGCCTGCAAGCGCTGCAGTCCGGTACTGTAGTCCCATGGCAAAACGCAGATGAAAGAACGATAGATATTTTTTCATAGATATCAATTCCTCCATTTAAATGTGGTAGGTGCGGTAAAGCTCCGCAATCGTCGCGTCAATGCTCTCGTTTCCGGACTTGATGTCATCAAGAGAACCGTCCATCAGAATCTGACCTTTGCCAATCAGCAGGATTCTGCTTGTCAGCGACTCGATATCCTGCATATCGTGTGTTGTCAGGATTACGGTCGTCTTGTGCGTCTGGTTCTGCCTGAGGATAAAATCGCGGACGGCAAGCTTTGACACAGCGTCCAGACCGATCGTCGGCTCGTCCAGAAATAAGATGCGCGGACGGTGCAGTAAGGACGCAGCAATCTCGCAGCGCATCCGCTGTCCGAGCGAGAGCTGCCTTGCCGGAGAGCGAAGCAGTTCGGATAAATTCAGTAATTCAGTGAGTTCTTCCAGACTCTGCCGATAACAGGCATCGGAAATAGAATAGATATCCTTTAACAATTCAAAGGAGTCAATGACAGGAACATCCCACCACAGCTGTGAGCGCTGACCAAAGACGACGCCAATCTCCCGCACATGGTCGATTCTGTTCTTGTAGGGCACATGCCCGTCCACAAGGACTGTTCCGCTGTCTGGTGTCAATATTCCGCTTAGTATTTTAATGGTGGAGCTTTTCCCGGCTCCATTGGGACCGATGTAGCCCACCATCTCGCCGTCGTGAATCGTGAAGCTGACATCGTTTAGGGCATGAATGACTTCATACTCCCGGTGAAAAAGTGCCTTGCAGGCTTCAACAAAGCCTGCATTTCGTTTTGCAATCTTATACGACTTGCATACGTGTTCCATCGCAATCATTTTGCTTCCTCCTGATAGTTATACTTTTGAAACAGTGTTTTTCAGTATCTTTCCAAGTAGGCAGAGAACCATATCCGGTTCCCGTTTTTGTCGGTAGAATCAAAATATTACCACACATCAATCACAAATACAACAGAAATATCATATAAAATGGTACAACAAATTTTGTGAACAATCACCACACTATATACATATGATAAACTAAAAGCGTTTGGAAGGTCACTATGGCAGATCTTACCCCGGGAATGATATTCACAGACACACTTCGAAACAAAAAGCCCGACGCGCTGGCATGGATTCGTGGAAATGCACAGAATCCGCAGCTGAGCGGCATTGTCAAATTTTACGAAACACCCTATGCCGGTGTGCTGATTGAGGCGGAAGTTTTTGGGCTTCCCAACATTGCGACACAGTTTTCGTCTGATTTTTATGCGATGCACATTCATGAGAAAGGCGACTGCACGATGCCTTTTGATAAGACCGGAGACCATTACAATCCGACAAATGCGCCCCATCCTGACCATGCGGGGGACTTGATTCCGCTCATGGGCAATCAAGGATATGCGTGGCTTGCGTTTTATGACAAGCGTTTTCAGATCTCAGAGATTATGGGGAGAAGCATTATCATACACAAAATGCCAGATGATTTCAAGACCCAGCCGTCGGGTGATGCCGGTGAGAAAATCGGGTGCGGTGTGATTCGGTAAAAGACAGCAGGCAGGGGGATTGCGTGCGGCGTTTCCCTGCCTGTCTGCAGAACAGACAGCTTATAAAGGGACAAGCAGCGATGGATAGCGCATGTCGAATTATGTAGTTTTGCATTGTATGCGATGTGGATAACTCGTTAGAATCGCATCGTTTTGTGCTGCTATCCACATATTTATGCACGACATCCACAAAAATATGGGCAAAGAATCCAGTGTAAATATGAAATAATGTCTAAAAATGTCGAAAATTCTGTAATATGCTCAGGGATCATAACGTCGATTTTGCATTAAATTTTAATAAATATGCTATTGTTTTCTTATTACAAAAAGGATATCATAAAAGATGAAAAGAAAAGCGAAAACGGAGGGAATCATAATGGCAATTTTAGTTACAGGCGGCGCCGGGTTCATCGGCAGTCATACAGTAGTAGAGCTTCAAAATGCAGGATATGATGTGGTCGTGGTGGATAATTTATCCAACGCGAGTGTCAAATCCCTGCAGCGTGTGGAAAAGATCACAGGCAAACCGGTTACATTTTACAAGGCTGATATTCTTGACAGAGATGCGTTAGAGAAGATTTTTGATGAGCAGCAGATTGATTCCTGCATCCATTTTGCTGGATTAAAGGCAGTCGGAGAGTCTGTTGCAAAGCCATGGGAATATTACAACAATAATATTGCGGGAACATTGACGCTGGTGGATGTGATGAGAAAGCATGACTGCAAAAATATCATCTTCTCATCTTCGGCAACAGTCTATGGTGATCCTGCGTTTATCCCCATCACGGAAGAGTGCCCCAAAGGACAGTGTACGAATCCTTACGGCTGGACAAAGTCCATGCTTGAACAGATTTTATCGGATATGCAGAAGGCAGACCCCGAATGGAATGTGATTCTTCTTCGCTATTTTAATCCAATCGGTGCACACCAGAGCGGCACGATGGGAGAGAACCCAAACGGAATCCCGAACAATCTGATGCCATATATCACACAGGTTGCTGTGGGCAAGCTTGAGAAACTTGGCGTGTTTGGAAACGATTATGACACGCATGACGGAACGGGTGTCAGAGATTATATACATGTGGTGGATCTTGCGGTTGGTCATGTGAAGGCATTGAAGAAGATTGAGGAGAAGGCAGGGCTCTGCATCTACAATCTTGGTACAGGGACAGGCTATAGCGTGCTCGACATTGTGAAGAATTTTGAGGAGGCGACGGGCGTCAAGATTCCGTATGAGATCAAGCCAAGGCGTGCCGGAGATATTGCAACCTGCTATGCGGATGCTGCCAAGGCAAAGGAAGAGCTTGGATGGACAGCCCAGTATGGCATTAAGGAAATGTGTGCTGACAGTTGGAGATGGCAGTCCAACAACCCAAATGGATATGACGATTAAATTATTTAAAAATTCCGCAGTCTGGGCTGCGGAATTTTTATGTACACGAGTGCCCAAATGCCACTCGCTCATTGTTTATATAGATAGTATCTCACCGTTTTTGTAGCGGTTGATGTAGCTGTGAATCCGGTCATTTGGATTGAGCAGATCGCTGATGGAGGAATCATGATTCAGCGTATCAATAATGTAGGCGATGTACTTGCTCATATCACAGCTGATATACCACTCTTTCTCCAAAAGCTCCGGTTTTTGATAAATCAGGTTTGTCGTGAGAACTCTGTAAATCAAACCTTGTTCAAATGCCTCATCAAATTTGTCCAGTCCGGCGGTAAACAGTCCAAAAGTCGCGGCGGCAAAGATACGTTTTGCCTTGCGCTTTTTGAGGTCTGTGGCAACTTCGATCATGCTCTCGCCAGAGGAAATCATATCGTCTACGATAATGACATCTTTCCCTTCCACGCTGCTTCCGAGGAACTCGTGTGCCACGATGGGGTTGCGCCCTTTGACAACTTTCGTGTAATCACGCCGTTTGTAGAACATTCCCATGTCAAGTCCCATCACGTTTGCCATATAAATCGCACGACCCATACCACCCTCGTCAGGGCTGATGATCATCATATGGTCCGCGTCGATTGTCAGGTCAGGAATGTTGTTTAACAGTCCCTTGATAAACTGATAGGTAGGCGATACCGTCTCAAAACCATTCAGCGGAATCGCATTCTGTACGCGCGGATCGTGGGCGTCAAAGGTAATGATGTTGTCAACACCCATGTTGACCATTTCCTGTAACGCCAGTGCACAATCAAGAGATTCTCTGGAATTTCGCTTGTGCTGTCGGCTCTCATACAAATATGGCATGATCACTGTGATGCGTCTTGATTTGCCACCGATTGCCGCGATAATTCGCTTTAAGTCCTGGAAGTGGTCGTCGGGTGACATGTGGTTTTCCTGTCCGCACAGAGAGTATGTTAAGCTGTAGTTGGTCACGTCCACCAACAGATAGATGTCGTTGCCCCGCACAGATTGCAGAATTTCACCCTTTGCTTCACCGGTTCCAAAGCGTGGAATGCGGGTCTGTATAATATAAGAATCGCGCTGATACCCGGCAAATGCAAGAGAGTCTTTGTGCTCACTCTCACGTTCAGCCCTCCATCTGACAAGATATTTGTCCACCTTGTCACCAAGCTCCTTGCAGCCGCTCAAAGGGATGATGCCTAATGAACCTACAGGTATTGAATTGAGATTTCTTTTTTCCTCACGAACTGGCATTGAAAAACCCTCGCTTTCCGTATAAATATAATGTACATTTTCATTTGATTGCAGATGCTGTTTTTTTCTGCTTTCGTATGTCTTGACCGGTTAGTTTGCATATATCGTAATTGCTTGTGATGCGTGAAAAGATCCTGTCAGAATATCGATCCCGCAATTCACCAAGCGAAAGATTTGTTGTGATAATTGTTGCTCTTTTGCGCAGATGTCTGCTGTTTAGACAGGAAAAAAGCTGAGAGGAAACAAAAGAGTTTGTGAGCTCTGTTCCCAAGTCGTCGATAATGAGCAGGTCACAGTCGCAGATATCATCCGAAATCCCGGATGCCGCCTCAGCGCTGTCTTTGTCAAAGGTACTCTTCGACAGAATCTCAAAGAGCTGGGAGGCGCTAAAGTATATGACCAGTCTGCCTTGATCGATCAGTTCCTTGGCTATACAACAGGATAGAAAAGACTTGCCCGTTCCTACTGTACCATAAAAAAACAAATTTCGGTAGTCCTTATGAAAGCTTTTCACAAAATTTTGGCATATTTGTACAGCTTTTGTAAATTTTTCGAGGTCCTCCCCCGCATAATAGTCATAAGAAAGCGAACAAAAGTTTTCGGTTTTTAACAAATCTCGAATGTGGGACTGCTCATAGATGAGGTCAATCTCCGCTGCGCGGAAGCAGCTGCATTTTTTATTGTCAATGTAACCGGTATCGCGGCATTTATCGCATGCGTAAATCAGTGAGAGATAGTTGTCTGGAAAACCGTTCTTTCGCAGCAGGGAAGACTTCTGTTCAGAGAGTTCTCTCAGGCGCTGCCGCAGATGGGGTAACGCATTTTCATCTCCGTTCAGAAGTTTTCGCCCCTGCTCAATCGAGACGGCGGCAACTTGGCGGTCCAATGCTTCATAGGCTGGGATTTTCTGATAGACGGTCTCGGTGTTTTGCTCGAGGCGATGTCTGGCGGCACGCTGTTTCTCCTCATAGGAGCGCATGATCGCATCGTGTTGGCTGTTTGTCAGTGACATATTGATTCCCCTTTATCCTGCTTGTATCCTTGTGCGATGATGGACAGCTGCCTAATTGCTCAGGATATTCTGCTCCAGTGCGTCAAAATCATAAGTATTTTGGGCAAAATTGTTGAATTTATTCTTGGTTGTTACGATATTGTCATTTTTATGCTGCTTGTCCGTGATTGCACAAATGCGCCTGTAGGATGCATCAGCCGCTGGAATGTCAGCCTTGTGATGGACGCCTGCCTGATACCATTTGGTCAGGATTCCGTCCGCGTAGGCGAAACGGTTTCTGTCCGTCGTCATGACGGTTTTGTCGCACGCTTCCTGTATCACATCGAGCCAGAAACCATATTCCTTGGTCCATTTGTTTATGTACTCCAGCTCCTTGGGAGCGGGGTCTGCATTTTTGCCGAGTGATTTCATAATGGTGTAGACTACTTTGTCATATTTGCGGGAAGCGCTCTGGGCATCCGCAGGAGACACAATGCCCTGTTCATGCCACGCGAGTGCGACTTTTTCCATATACCGGAAATCCCTCTTGCCGCGCTCTACACAGTGCTGCACCAGATAATCGATGAGGTCTGTGGAAAACTCCAGCCTGTCATACAAAAACAGGATGGTTTCCATGTCGCTGCGCGTCAGCTGCCGTGCGACATACTGTTCCGTGACCAGCAGGAGCTGCTCGATGTCTTCATTGCTTTTGAAGGCGGAGAGCTCATCAAGAGAGTAGTCCGGTTTGGTGATTTGGTTGTTTATGTTTGTTCCATCTGCGGGCTGGCTGCCGATGCCGGCAGCATTGTTCCTGGGAGATCGCTGCGTCACAGCGGCTCTGGCAGTCATGCCCGTCTGCATGGAGGCCGGTCTGATAAAAGACAAGACCGGTGTGATACGGGGAGCCGTTCTGGGCGCCTCGTATCTGCCTTCGTGAGAAAGCATGGTTTCAAGGGAAAGTACCCTGATTCCAGACAGGTTGTGAGCCGCGTCAAAGTCAAGTGCCAGAAGCTGTCTGGACTCCCAATACATCAGCGACCTGAGCACATCTTTTTCCGTATAGTTAAACTTGTCCGCAATATCTGTCACGCTCGTTGGGAGATTTGCATTCATCATGCGGATCAGAAAAAGATAGATTTTGAGTTGTGCATCATTGGCATCCGCCATGTATTCATCAATAAATAAATTGGAAATGGTGGTCTGATCATTAGTGGCAGCCCGATAAATATTGACACGATTCATAATATTTCACCCGTCCTGTAAAAAATTCCTTCGTATGAGCCCGGCGTGGGAGGCACCGAAATCTGGAAGGTAAGTGTATTGTAGCACACTTATCCAAAAAAGCAAGCCCCCGACCCCGCTCAAACCCTTGTGAATACTGGACTTTTTGGCAATGTGGATACTGTGGATACTGTGGATAGCCACATCGGAAAGGGGGCAATTCCCGGTCAGTCCCAAATAGAAAGATGTGGATGAAAGCAAAAAATATCCACACGTTAATTCGCCATTGTGGGCGCCAAAAAATGTGGATATTGTGGATAATTACATGCCAAGCAGGTTTTCACCGACTTTTACAACATCCCCAGCGCCCATAGTTATCAACAAATCGCCGTTGATACAATTTTTTAATAAAAAATTTTCAATCTCGTCAAAAGACGAGAAATAATAGCATTCTTTTCCAAGTTTTTCTAATTCATGCAGGAGATCTCTGGAACTGATGCCGATGGTGTTTTTCTCGCGTGCGGCATAGATGTCTGTCAGCACGACTTTGTCCGCGAGTGTGAGCGCCTTGGCAAAGTCGTTTAAAAATGCCTTTGTGCGCGTGTATGTGTGCGGTTGGAACACACACCAAAGATTCTTATGTGCATAGTTGGCGGCAGCCTTCAGCGTGGCAGTGATTTCTGTAGGGTGGTGCGCATAGTCGTCGAGAATCTTGATACCGCACACTTCGCCCTTCAATTCAAAACGTCTGTCTGTCCCCGAAAATGAAGACAGGGCATCGCGCACCGTATGGAAGTCTATGCCGAGAAGGTCCATCAGGGCGATGACAGACAGGGAGTTTAGGATATTGTGTTCTCCGACAACACCAAGGTTTATCGCACCACAGTTTTCGCCTTTTTTAAGAAGAGAGTAGGAGGCGCGCCCGAGCGCATCATAGCTGGCATCGGTAAAACTGTAGTCGGCGTCGGCGCTTGCTCCAAATGTAATGATGTGGCAGCATAGTCCCTCGATCAACGATTCAACATGGTCAATTTCCCTATTGATGATGAGATATCCGTCTTGTGGAAGGAGTTCGGCAAATCTTCTAAAAGAATGGCGGATATCTTCAATATCTTTAAAGAAGTCCATATGGTCCTCTTCTATATTAAGGATGACGCTGATGCGCGGGAAAAAACTCAAAAAGGAGTTGGTGTACTCACACGCTTCCGTCACAAAATAGTCAGACTTGCCGACACGGATATTGCCCCCGATGGATTTTAGGATGCCGCCGATGGACAGCGTCGGGTCGGCGTCTGCTGCCAGAAGCACTTCGGAGACCATGGATGTCGTGGTCGTCTTGCCATGCGTCCCGCTGATGGCGATGGCAGTTTTGTAATTTTTCATGATTTGACCAAGCAGGTCTGCGCGCGTCATGAGCGGAATGCCTTTTTCCGCAGCCGCAGCGAACTCTGGATTGTCCTTCGCAATGGCGGCGGTGTACACGACAAGGTCAATGTTGTCCTCTATGTTGCCTGCCATCTGCGGGTAGCGGATCTTTGCGCCCAATGTGACAAGGTGCTGGGTGAGCGGGGACTTTCTGGCGTCAGAGCCGCTCACGCAGAAGCCGGCATCAAGCAGGATCTGGGCGAGACCGGACATGCTGATGCCTCCGATTCCGATAAAATGTACGTGGATTGGATGATTGAAATTTATCTGATACATCGTTTTATGTTCCTTCCTGATTTAGATTCTCCTTTTATAATATACACCTCATAAGGGAACTTTTCCATAGTTATCATAAATAAAATGCGGGATACTATAAACATATGATTCAAACCAGCAAATTATCCAAAATATCCGATATTTTTCATTTTTTGTATTAAGCTTTGTCAAATACCACCGATATAACTTATGTAACCATGAAAAATATATAAAAATATTCTCGTGAATGCTGTTAAAGTTGTTCCTTTTTACAAAAATATATGTTATAATATATTAGGGTCTGAAACCCATTATTAAGCAAGTAGGGGTGACAACATGATTAAAAAAGAAATGATTGCCATGCTTTTAGCAGGTGGACAGGGTTCGAGACTGGGAGTCCTGACATCGAAAATGGCAAAACCGGCTGTTGCTTTTGGCGGAAAGTACCGAATCATTGATTTTCCGCTCAGCAACTGTATTAATTCCGGTATCGACACAGTCGGAGTGCTTACACAGTATCAGCCGTTGAAGCTGAACACACACATCGGTATCGGTATTCCATGGGATTTGGACCGCAATGTCGGTGGCGTGACGGTATTACCGCCCTATGAGAAGAGCAGTGAGAGTGAATGGTATACTGGAACTGCCAATGCTATCTTTCAGAATCTTGAATATATGGAGAACTATAACCCTGACTACGTGCTGATTCTCTCAGGGGACCACATCTACAAGATGGATTATGAAGTGATGCTGGATTTCCACAAGGAGAGCGGGTCGGAAGTGACCATTGCATCCATGCCTGTTCCGATTGATGAGGCGAAGCGTTTTGGTATTGTGATCACAGATGAGAACAAGAAGATCATTGACTTTGAAGAGAAACCAGAGAACCCAAGGAGTAATCTCGCTTCTATGGGGATTTACATATTTAATTGGAAAACACTCAAGGAGGCATTGATTGCCAAAGCAGACCAGCCTGCCCTTGATTTTGGAAAACATGTCATTCCATACTGTCATGAAAAGGGCTGCCCGATGTATTCTTACGAGTTTAATGGATACTGGAAGGATGTTGGGACGCTGAGTTCTTATTGGGAAGCCAATATGGAGCTCATTGATATCGTTCCGGAGTTTAACCTCTACGAGGAATATTGGAAGATTTATACAAAAAGTGAAGTCCTTCCGCCCCAGTATATTGCGCAGGACAGTGTTGTGGAGCGCAGCATTATCGGTGAAGGCTCGGAGATTTATGGACAAGTTTACAATTCGGTCGTTGGCTGCGGCGTGACAATCGGAGAAGGAACGGTTGTTCGAAACTCGATTATCATGAACCAGACACAGATCGGAGACAAATGTACGATAGAGAAAGCGATCATAGATGAGTACGCGCGGATTGGCAGCGGCACACAACTTGGCACACTTCAAGAGAAAGAGAATGATACAAGACCTGACATCTACAACAGCGGACTTGTCACAATCGGTGAGAAGTCGATCGTTCCCGCGAATGTTAAGATTGGAAAAAATGCGGTCGTGATGGGTGAGACGTCGGAAGCGGATTATCCAAACGGCATTTTAGACAGCGGCAAGACATTGATAAAGGTGGGTGAGTGATATGAGAGCATTAGGTATTGTATTAGCAGGGGGAAACAGCAGAAAGATGGGAGCGCTCTCCCACAAGAGAGCGATATCAGCCATGCCGATCGCGGGCAGTTATCGGAGCATTGATTTTGTATTGAGCAATATGTCCAACTCACACATTCAGAAGGTTGCGGTGATCACGCAGTACAATTCAAGAAGCCTTCACGAGCATTTGAGCTCTTCGAAATGGTGGGATTTCGGACGAAAACAGGGAGGTCTATACACATTTACGCCGACAGTCACACCAGAGAACAGCAACTGGTATCAGGGGACAGCGGACAGTATTTATCAGAATCTCCTATTTTTAAAAAGAAGTCACGAGCCATATGTAGTCATCGCCACAGGCGATTGTGTCTACAAGATGGATTATAATAAAGTGTTAGAATATCACATTGCTAAGAAGGCAGATATTACGGTGGTCGTAAAGGAGATGTCCGAGGATGCAGATGTGGACAGATACGGCGTTGTCAGAATGAATGACGACGGACGGATCGAGGAGTTCGAGGAGAAGCCGATGGTGGCGCGGTCCAAGACGGTATCGTGCGGGATCTATGTGATCCGGCGCAGACAGCTCATCGAACTGATTGAGAAGAGCGCAGAGGAGGGAAGGCACGATCTCGTGCAGGATATCCTGATACGCTATAAAGACGTAAAGCGGATATACGGGTATAAGATTGAATCTTACTGGAGAAATATCGCAACGGTTGAGGATTACTATGGCACAAATATGGATTTCCTCAGGAAAGAGATCCGCGATTATTTCTTTAAACAGTATCCCGATGTATATTCCAAGGTCGATGACCTGCCGCCGGCGAAGTACAACCCGGGGGCTCATGTCAGAAACAGTCTGGTGTCGAGCGGTTGTATCATCAACGGAACAGTGGAAAATTCCATTCTGTTCAAGGAAGTGTTTGTCGGCAACAATTGTACTATTAAAAACTCCATCATTTTAAATGATGTGTATCTAGGCGATAATACCCACATTGAAAACTGTATTGTTGAAAGCCGTGATACCATTCGCGCAAACTCACACCATGTCGGGGAAACTGGCATCAAGGTTGTGGTAGAGAAGAATGAGAGGTATGTTCTTTAAAAAATGATTCAACGACTTGCAAAAGGGGGACAAAAGAATGAGAATAACAGATGTTCGCGTTCGCAAAATCACAAAAGAGGGAAAAATGAAAGCAGTAGTTTCTATTACGCTTGATGATGAATTTGTAGTTCATGACATCAAGGTCATCGAGGGTGAGAAGGGTCTTTTCATCGCGATGCCAAGCAAGAAATCCGCAGACGGAGAGTATAGGGACATTGCACATCCGATCAATTCCAACACGAGGGATACGATCCAGAAAACGATTCTCGAAAGCTATGAGAAAGCGCTCTTGGAGCCGGACGAGGAGTCCGTTTCATAGGATATTAAAATAAAATGTGGGTAAGAAAGCCATCCGTTCATAGCGGGTGGCTTTTTATGCATCCTAAACACTGTACCCAAAGGGCATCTGGTTCATTCATGTTCGGGTTGAAAAGAGACCGTATGTGTGGTATGCTGGAATTGTTTCATTCTTATCATTATACAAAGGAGCCTGCGGCAGCCGCAGAGGGATGGCAGGAATATCAGTATGTATACGGCTGCAGTCGAGGATCAAATTCATCGTATATTTTCTCCACTTTTTCATGCGGCAAGTAATACAATAGAAAACGGGGGACAGAATAAAATGGAAAGTTCAAATTGCGACACTTGTGCATATAATGTATATGACGAGGACGACGCAAGTTATTATTGCGAGGCGAATATGGATGAGGACGATGCGGTGCGTATGATGGAGCGGCAGTATAGGGCATGTCCTTTTTATAGAAACGGGGATGAGTATGCAGTGGTTCGGAAACAGATTTAAAGCATTTTGCAGGCAGCGGGGCAGGAGGGCAGAGGCGCCAGAGAGGGCGGATGCGCCGGAGCAGGCACAAACGGCGTCAGAGACAAAGCAGGAGTCAGACACACAGGAACGGGGAATGAAGATGGTGATCATAGCAGGGCTTGGCAACCCAACGAAAGAATACGAAAATACACGCCACAATATCGGCTTTATGGCGATTGATGCGCTCGCGGACAAATACAATATCAATGTGATGGACTGCAGGCACAAGGCGCTGGTTGGCAAGGGTATGATTGGCGGCACAAAGGTGGTGCTGGTGAAGCCGCTCACGTATATGAATCGAAGCGGCGAAGCGGTTCGCGCGGTGGTGGATTATTATAAGATAGATGCTGAAAGCGAGCTGATTGTAATCTATGACGATATCAGTTTGGGTGTAGGACAGCTGCGCATCCGCAAGAAGGGCAGTGCGGGCGGGCATAACGGCATCAAGAATCTGATTGCCAATCTGGGCAGTGACACTTTCCTGCGCATCAAGATCGGCGTGGGTGAGAAGCCCAAGGGATATGATCTGGCAGACTATGTACTGGGGCATTTCAGTGAGAAAGAGCTGGAAGTGATAAAGGAGAGTCTTGAGAAAGTGGACGGAGCGGTAAACCTGATGCTGGAGGACAAGGTGGACGCAGCGATGAATGAGTATAATAAGAAGTCAAAAGGTGAGTAAGATATGAACACGTTATTTGCACCGCTCAGAGAGCTTGGCGAGTACGAGGAGATTAGAAAGGCACTGGATAAAAAAGGCGGAAAGGTGAGCGTCAGCGGCTGTGTAGATTCACAGAAACTTCATATGATATTTGGCATGGACAAGGACTATGATATAAAGCTGATTGTGACCTACAGTGATATCAAAGCGCGGGAGCTTCTCGAGGACTGCCGTCTGTACTGCCGTGAGTCGTATTTCTATCCGGCGAAAGATCTGATATTTTATCAGGCGGATGTGCATGGGAATCAACTGTCAAAGGAGCGCATCGGCGTGCAGCGCAGGATTTTGGAGGCAAAGCCGGTCACGATCGTCACAACGTTTGCCGCTCTGATGGCGCATCAGCTTCCCTTGTCAGTGATTGAGGAGAATGTCATCTGCATTGGCAGGGACAGCGTGGTTGAGGAGCGTGCGCTTGCGCGCAGGCTCGTGGCAATGGGGTATGAGAAAACTTATCAGGTGGAGGCGCCGGGGCAGTTTTAGATACGCGGGGGGGTTGTGGATATCTTTGGCCAG
>CAMWJQ010000013.1 GCA_947174615.1 uncultured Lachnospiraceae bacterium | reverse complement strand
GTCTCAATGTGGCAGGCTGTCAGATTAACAATCAGATTGCAACGTGTATCCATGATACTTTTGAGGAGCTGAATATGCTTACAGTACGGACATTGGGCGGCACGAATCATAATCCACCGCTGTGGGCAGATGCAGATGAGACAACAAAGCTGCTGTCCGATGAACTGGTGAGTACAAATGGTGTTTTTATTGATGTGGCATCAGGGAGAATTTTGGCGCAGAAGGATGCCAGAATGCGTATCTCTCCGGCATCTATGACGAAAATACTGACGGTATTGGTGGCGGCAGAGCATATCACAGACTTGGATGATACATTTGAGATCACCAGGGAAATAACAGATTATGGATACTCAAAAGGATGCAGCAGTGCAGGATTTGAGATTGGCGAGAAGGTTACGATCAAAGATCTTTTTTATGGAACGGTGCTGCCGTCGGGGGCAGAAGCAGCATTGGCGCTGGCGGTCTATGTGTCAGGCTCGCACGAAGCGTTTGTGGAGCTGATGAATGACAAGCTTGTTGAGCTGGGATTGTCAGAAACAACACATTTTACCAACTGCGTTGGCGTTCACGAAGATGCCCATTACAGCACTGTCTATGACATCGCAGTGATCTTGAAGGCAGCGGCAGACAACAGTTTCTGCCGGGAAGTTCTCAGCGCCCATAGGTACACGACATCTGCGACGGAGAAGCACGAAGAAGGGTTGAATCTATCCAATTTGTTTCTGCGCAGGATAGAGGATAAGGATACACACGGGGAAGTGCTTTGTGCCAAGACAGGATTTGTGGACCAGTCTGGAAATTGTGCTGCTAGTCTGGGCATTGACAAAAACGGAAAAGAGTATATCTGCGTGACAGTGAATGCTATTAATAAATGGCGATGCATCGAGGATCATGCCGCGCTGTATCAGCAGTTTTTGCCCTGACGAGGCGTCAGTACAAGCTCAAAAAAAAGTCCTGCCATAAACCAGAATGGAAAAAAGTCTATGCGGATCAGACCGTTGATATGCCAGCGGCAGCGGTTATAGTTCCACGGACACAGCGCATGTTTTTTCAGGAAGCGTCCGCTTGCATACTCTGCGCCAAAGATTGAGAGTGCATAAATGGTGCCGCGCACAAGGAGATGACAGTGGCGAAGCAGTAAAAACACTGGCTGAAAAAGTGCTGCGCACCCATAGATGGGAAACATCCACAGGGAAGTCTGTCCAATCAGTGGAAGTTCGCGCCGCCTGAGCGCACCCAGAGCAGTGAAGGAGATTTCCATACACCAGCCAACGGTGCCGCATTTTATAAAGTTTTTAAGAAAAGGTAAAGGAATCATTGTTTTTTTCATGCGACTAGCATAACCAGATTTCCTTTACCTTATTCATTGTTCTTGTGATATTATTTCAGATTTTTGCTGGCTTCCTCAAGGGCTGCCTGTGATGCGCGGTCAAAGGTTGTGACTTGGATAGGACCATAGGCAGGTGTTTTGTAGATGGGTGTCGTATAACCAAACTGTGTGAAATATACGTACTGCGATGTTGCATTAATATTGCTGTACGCGCCCTCTGCAACCACTTCCATGCCAGAACCATCACGGCGTATTCGTTTTAGCTGTGGGGTATTGCCGGAGGTTTGATAATAAATATAGTCATTCGTCACATTGAGCAGGTCGATTCTGCCAGTGTCCAGCAGTTTCTTGCTCCCGTCTGTGATGTTGAGACTGATGAGCGAATAATTGTCATGGATGTCGATACCATAGACAACATTGCCCTCGATGATGGGCATATATACATCCTCCGCAATTACTTGGCGGGACGTCTTGGTGTTCAGATCCAGTGCCATCAGATGCAGATTATCCGCGTTGTTTAGATAGTAAAAGGTTGAATTCTGGATGCTGACAGGAAGGATGTCCAGACTAAGGAGCGTTTCTTTTGTCTTTCCGTCAATGGATGCCTTTTTCAGGGAAACCTCATCAGAAGCGCACGTATAATATACATCATTGTCTGCAAGGAGTACATATTTGCCGTTTACACGGTCAAGACAGGTGACGTCTTTGGGATTTGTCTTGTTTGTCCGGTAGATGCCGGAAGTACTCACCATGAATCCCAGACCTGTACCGCTGCCAGAACCGCCCTGATAATAATACAGATACTTGCCGTCTGCGTTGATATTTGAAACTTCTGTGTACACCAGTTTCTTCATCTCGGACTCGTCTGGACGCATACGATAAAGCGCAGAGGAGTCATAGGTGTTCGCAAAGTAGACATAGCCGTCATTTTCGCAGAATAAACCGTTATTGTACAGATTTCCGGCAGTGTTCCCTACAGTGCCGGGGGGATTTACGGGCACCTTGTTGTAGTTGTGGTTCACAATGGATAGCGCTGTGATAAGTAGGACTGCACATACGATGCAGAGTATGGTGATGATCTTTTTTTTCATTGTTGTTCCTCCCTATGAACGTATATTGATATGTGTATATTATCATTATAATTGTTTTGGAATAAAAATGAAAGAATTCTCTATTATTTTTTTACAAAGTTTATCGTGTGTGTTATACTAATAAGAAAACATAAGCGGAGGGCAGAGCAGATGGATTTATCACAACTCAGGGGGGAACTTGACTGTATCGACCGCAAGATTGTTGAACTCTATGAGAAACGGATGGATGTATGCGCACAGGTGGCGGCGTACAAGATCGAGACAGGGAAAAGGGTATTCGACAAGGAGCGGGAACAGCAGAAGCTAAAGTCTGTCAGTGAACTGACACACAATGAATTTAATGCGCATGGCATCAGAGATTTGTTTGAGCAGATCATGTCGATGAGCAGGAAGCTTCAGTATCAGATGATAACGGAACACAATGGCGGAGGTCGCCTGTCCTTTATCGAGATGGGAGAGATTGACTGCAAAAAGTGCAGAGTCGTGTTCCAAGGGGCGGAAGGCGCATATTCGCAGGCTGCGATGATGGAGTATTTCGGAGAGGAGGTTGACAGCTTCAACGTTGATACGTTTCGGGATGCGATGCTCGCGATTGATGAGGGGAGTGCAGATTTTGCAGTGCTTCCGATCGAAAATTCATCAGCGGGAATTGTCAGTGAGATTTATGACCTGCTGGTGGAGTTTGAGAACTATATTGTGGGTGAGCAGATCATCAAGATTGAGCACTGTTTGATGGCGGCGCCGGGGACAAAAATCGAGGGCATTCAGACAGTGTACGCACATCCTCAGTCGTTAATGCAGAGCGCCCATTTTCTCTTGGAGGCAGGCTGGCAGCAGATCAGCATGAAAAATAATGCTTTTGCAGCAAAGAAGGTCGCTGAGGAGAAGGACAAGACACAGGCTGCTATCGCGGGGGAGACGGCAGCAAAAATCTATGGGCTTGATATCCTCAAAAGAGGGGTGAACGATGTGAAAAACAATTCGACACGATTCATCGTTATCACGAATCAGAAAGTATTTGCAGCCAATGCCTCCAAGATCAGTCTATGTTTTGAGGTGAGTCATGAGAGCGGCGCACTTTACCATGCGCTCTCACATTTGATGTACAACGGACTCAATGTGACAAAGATTGAGTCTCGTCCGATTGCCGGGAGAAATTGGGAGTATCGCTTTTTCTTGGATTTTGAGGGGAATCTGACAGACAGTGCAGTGCGGAATGCACTCAGGGGACTGCGGGAGGAAACCCACAATATGAAGGTACTGGGAAATTATTAGTATTAGTATGAGTGGAGGGGGAACTGCTATGACATACAAGACCTTTGCAGCGATAGATGTAGGGTCCTATGAGCTGGCGATGAAGGTATATGAGATATCCGTAAAAAACGGAATTAAGGAAATCGATCATATCCGCCATAGGATTGAGCTTGGCACGGATTCGTATTTTATGGGGAAGCTCAACAATGATCGTGTAGATGAACTGTGCCGGATGCTGAATGAGTTTACAGCGATCATGAAATCTTACAAGGTAGATGCTTATAAGGCGTATGGAACAAGCGCGATCGGGGAATCACAGAATCAATATATTTTGCTGGATCAGATTGAGACGCGGACAGGGGTTCGAATTGATGTGCTGAGCAATTCAGAACAGCGTTTTCTTGACTACAAGTCTGTTGCGTCGAGAGTAAAGGATTTTCAGAGCATTATTGAAAGGAGTACAGCGTTTATCGATATTGGGGGCGGGAGTATTCAAATTTCGCTTTTTGACGAGGACAGTTTGGTGACGTCCCAAAATATCAGACCCGGCGTGCTTCGCATGAGGGAGGAGCTGGCGCGGGTTTCCTACCGAAGTTATCAGTTAGAGGACATTGTGGGGGAAATGGTCTGCGACAGTCTTGAGAGCTTTCGCGAGATGTTTATCGGAGACAAGAAGATCCAAAACATTATTCTTGTGGATGATTATGTGTCGTTGATTGTACAGCGCAATTTCCTTGAGACAATAAAAAAAGGGCAGGTGAGCACAGAGAATTTTCTGGGATTTGTGGATTCTCTGAAAAAGAAAAAGGCAAGAGAGATCGCTTTGTCGCTGGGGCTTGCACAAGAGAATATCTCTTTGCTGTACCTGTCCGCGCTGATGATCAAACATATGATCAAGCTGCTGGGCGCTGAGATGCTGTGGGCGCCGGGGGTGTCCTTGTGCGATGGCATAGCCTATGAGTATGCAGAGCGCAATAAACTGCTGCCGTCCGATACAGAGAGCGTGCCGCATGATTTTGAGCAGGACATGTTAGATTGTGCCAGAGATATCAACAGGCGTTATCACAGTGGAGAACACCGCACACGGGAGCGTGAGATGACGGCGCTGACTATCTTTGACAGCATGAAGAAAATACATGGTTTGTCAAAGCGAGACAGGCTGCTTTTGCAGCTTGCAGCGATACTGAGCGAGTGCGGCAGATACATCAGCCTTGCGAATGTTGGGGATAATTCCTACAATATTATCAGTGCGACAGAAATTATAGGTCTATCGCATGTGGAGCGTGAGATTGTAGCAAATGTTGCCAAGTATGCCACGGAGAAATTTGATTATTTTAAGATTTTGGACAGCAACGCATCTCTTGACAGAGAGTCCTATCTGAAAATTGCCAAGCTGACAGCAATCATCAGGCTTTCGGAGGGGCTGGATCTGAGCCATAAGGGAAAATGCGATAAGTTAAAAATTGCGAATGAGAATGATGTGCTGGTGCTCACGGTGGAGACCAATGCGGACATGACGCTGGAGTTTGGTTTATTTGAGCGGTACGCCACTTTCTTTGAGGAGGTGTACAATATCAAGCCAGTGATAAGGCAGAAAAAAAGCAATATCTAACGTAGGGGGAATGAGTGATGGGTGATAAGAACAGTAAGACAGATTATGGCAGAGCGGAGTACTATTACAACAGGGAACTGAGCTGGCTTGCCTTTAACCACAGAGTGCTTGAAGAAGCAAAAGACAGAGATATCCCACTGTTTGAACGGATTAAATTTCTCGGCATTACAGCATCGAATTTAGATGAATTTTTTATGGTTCGTGTGGCTTCGCTGAAGGATATGGTAAATGCGGGATATACGAAAAAAGATATCGCGGGAATGACACCTGCCGAACAGTTAGAGGTGATTAACCGCGCAACGCATGAACTGGTAGGAATGCAGTATTCGGTCTACAACAAATCGCTGCTTCCGCTGCTGGCACAAAATGGACTGATGGTCGTGGAGAGCCATGAGGAGCTTACCAAAAAGGACTGCGCATTTGTGGACAGGTATTTTCAGGACAATGTATATCCGGTGCTGACGCCGATGGCAGTGGACTCCTCAAGACCGTTTCCGCTCATCCGCAATAAATCTTTGAATCTTGGCGCGCTGGTGTCCAGAAAAGAGGTAAAAGGCCGGCGCCATTTATTCAATAAAAAGTCTGTTCACGGCAAGGAGGTAGAGTTTGCGACGGTACAGGTGCCAAGTGTGCTGCCGCGTATCGTTCAGCTGCCGGAAGCTGCGGACGGGACAAAGCGCGTGATACTGCTCGAACAGATTATCGAACGAAATATGGATAAACTGTTTTTGAATTATAATATAGAGTGTTCTTTTCCGTTCCGAATTATGAGAAATGCGGATTTTTCGCTTGAGGAGGAGGAGACGGAGGATCTCTTGAAGGAGATTGAGAAGCAGCTCAAAAAGAGACAGTGGGGGCAGGCAATCCGCCTTGAGGTCGAGGAGGGAATAGAGAAGCGTCTGCTGGACATTATCAAAAAAGAACTGATGATTGATGAGCGGGATATTTATAATATCCCAGGACCGCTCGATTTGACATTTTTGATGAAAATGTATGGATTAGAGAGTTTTGAGCATCTCAAAAACAAACCATACGTGCCCCAGCCTGTGCCCGAGATTGAGACGGACGATGATATTTTTGAGAAAATCCGGCAGCAGGATATTCTGCTGCATCATCCGTATCAGACCTTTACGCCGGTGGTTGATTTTATCAAGCAGGCTGCAAAAGATCCTCAGGTGCTTGCCATCAAACAAACCCTTTATCGTGTGAGCGGCAATTCACCGATTATCGCGGCGCTTGCACAGGCGGCGGAGAACGGCAAACAGGTGTCTGTGCTGGTGGAGTTAAAGGCGCGTTTTGACGAGGAGAACAACATTGTATGGGCAAAGAAGTTAGAGAAGGCAGGCTGCCATGTTATCTATGGTCTGGTGGGACTAAAAACGCATTGTAAGATTACCTTGGTCGTTCGGCGCGAGGAGGAAGGCATTCGGCGCTATGTACATTTGGGGACAGGCAATTATAATGACGCGACGGCGAAGCTGTATACTGATCTGGGTATTCTCACATGCAATGAGGCGATCGGCGAAGATGCGACGGCTGTTTTTAACATGCTGTCGGGCTATTCGGAGCCGTTAGGCTGGAATCATCTGGCTCTGGCGCCGCTGTGGCTAAAGGACCGTTTTCTGTATCTGATTAACCGGGAAAAGGAGAATGCCATCGAGAAACGTCCAGCGAAGATTGTGGCGAAGATGAACTCGCTGTGTGATCCTGATATTATCAAGGCACTGTACGAGGCAGCGGCAAAGGGCGTGAAGATTCAGCTCATTGTCAGAGGCATCTGCTGTCTGAGGACAGGTGTGGAGGGCACGAACGACAATATCGAGGTTCGTTCTATCGTGGGTAATTTCCTGGAACATGCCAGAATCTTTTATTTTGAAAACGCGGGGGACCCAGAGCTCTATATGGCAAGCGCAGACTGGATGCCAAGAAACTTGGAACGCAGGGTAGAAATCCTTTTTCCAGTGCTGAATGCAGAGCTCAAAGAAAAGGTATGGCATGTTCTTGAGGTGCAGTTAAATGACACACAGAAGGCACATTTTCTCCAGGCGGACGGAAGCTATCGCAAAGCAGAGAGCAAGGGAAAGAACACATGCAATGCGCAGGAGGTATTCTGTAAGGAATATACCCAATTGACAGCCAAAAAGGAAAAAGCAGAGCAGCAGGCACGCACTTTCCGACCGGAATACAACCAGACAATACAAAATTAAAGGAGCAGATTATCATTATGACAAGATATGTATTGGCATCTGCTTCCCCTAGACGGCGGGAGCTTTTAACGCAGGCTGGACTGACGTTTGAGATATTACCAGCACAGAGAGAGGAGATTCTCACGAAGGTATCTCCGGCGGATATTGTGGAGGAGCTTTCGTATAATAAGGCAGCTGAAGTGGCAGAGTGTTATAAGGGATATGATAAAAATGTCACGACTGTCATTATTGGTGCGGACACGGTTGTGGCGATCGGCAATGAAATCATGGGAAAACCCAAGGATCAGGCGGATGCATCGGCGATGCTCACAAGGCTGCAAGGCGGCACCCATCAAGTATTTACTGGTGTGACGCTGATTATCACAGAAAGCGGACAGGTAAAACAAAAGCAGGAGATTCTCACATTTCATGAAAAGACAGATGTCCAGATGTATCCGATGACACCAGAACAGATTGCGGCATATGTTGCGACAGGGGAGCCGATGGATAAGGCAGGTGCGTATGCGATACAGGGAAAGTGTGCAGTCTACATCAAGGGAATCAATGGAGAGTATAATAATGTTGTAGGGCTGCCAATAGCAAGATTGATGCAGGAACTATTTGCGCGAAAATTAGTATAGAATGTTTGAGAAAAGGGTTTACAAAACAGTATATAAGCTGTTACAGTAATAATTGATGTTAACAGATAGCATATATATTAAAATAAAGGAGAGATAACTATGCACGAATATGATGAGGCGGTACTGAACTGTTTCCTGAAAAACCAGCTTCAGCTTTTACCGGAGAGAGTAGCAGACAATATCGATGAGGCAGAGGCATTTCTTGAGGAGTGTATGGCTGTAGTCGTTGACTCTATTGATGAGGTGTGGAATTACTTTGACGAGGAAGGAATCGACCTTGAGGGACAGGACAAGGAAGAGATTGCAGATGCGCCAGAGGTTTTTGACATCGGTGACGGCAGATACCTGATCGTGGAGAGTTAGTGCTAGGGATAGGGAGATAAAGTGGAAAGAAGAACAAATATTTCAGTATGGCAGTTAAGATTATTTGAGGGTTTTGACAAAGACGTGATGGTCATGCAGCGCGATGAGGAGGAAGTCTTTGACAAGGCAATCCATGTATTTTTCGACAGAGAATACTATGATACATATGTCGCGATGGCTGTCAAGTACAGCGGACACCATTATGCATATCATGAGGATAAGCTCGGAGAGATTGTCCATCAGATTTTTGATGAAAATATACCCGGGCTGGTGCTTCATATGAGCACCAACAGCGATGCGCCCAAGAATATACTTGGGGATGAGAAATACATCGCAGCGAGAGAGTTGTTGGGACTCAGAGATGCAGCGGACAGTTATCATGCTCTCTACACAGTATCCATTGAGCGTGGCAGCAAAGAGGATGCAGTCGCGCATCTGTGGACGAAAAATGTATACATTATCGGACAGCTCCCTGATTTCAGGGTTCAGCCCAAGGAGGGGGAGACTCCTGTATTTGAGCTGATGACCATGCGGCGCAAGAACAATGGCGAGCAGGCAGGACCAGAGGATTTTGATTATGAGTCACTGAAGGTTTTTCTGACACTGGACAGTGCCATGCATTTTAATCCAGACAAAAAACCAGTCAACAAATACAAACTTGCCATGCTGGCACAGCTTGTCAGAGGAAGGCTTCAGATTATCATAGAACCCCACAGAGGATACTGGATGGAGTTTGACCCTGCGTCGATTGACTTAAAAGGGCATCTGGACATCCCAGTCTACAATGAAGAGATGGTGCAAGCCAGAATCTGCGCCTACACACAGATGGATAAGATCTATATCATTCTTGCGTCTATACACAGTGATTACAGAACATCGCGCGGCAATCCTCTGCTGATGAAGGCTTCTGAAAATGCAGTTTTAATCTATTTATTTGAAAAGTATGATGATGCAGTCAATTATGTGCTGCAGAATCCAACGATAATGCCAATCTTTGACAGCACCTTCCCGATTGGCGTGCTGGATCAAAAAAATGCACTGTATTCTCTTAATACAGTACTGTCGCTGGCGGACAAGCTGGGTGTGACAGGGGTGAATCTCGACTTTGACACCGTGAATGCGATTGGCTGTAAGATGCAGTATTTCAGAGAGATTTCAGGCTGTCAACGGGATGTGGAGGAGTTTTTGTCTGAGGAAGAACTGTCACAGGTCGTGCAGGAGGAGAACGGTGAGAAGAAGTATCGTATGCCGATTATACCATTCTGCGATCAAGAGAATGATTACAATGTGAGCGATGAGAGAAAAGCAGAGTTATTCTCACATATGGATCAGGACAGCGATCACGGATTTGCCTATATGGCAGGGTGTTCTATCATAGAGATGATGACCATGATGCAGGAGGCTGCAGTGCGGTTTGACGCGGCAAGAAAGGTGTCAGATCAGGAGACGGTAGAGACTTACACCCTGTTGATGAACCGCATTACGCTGTATCTCACAGAAGCCTTATGTGAGAAGCCGTATATTTATACATTAAAAGAAGAGAACGGCGATTTTACACTCCGAAATAACATTGCCTACCTGATCATAACAAACCGTTATGAGGCGGGCAGAAAAGGTGATGGGAAGCTGATGCCTGCCGGGATAGACAATCCACAGTTTATGGAAAAGCTCTGTGAGGTCAGCCGGGTTGCGGCGCTCACAGATGGACCAAGTACACTGTGTATGATGGATACAAAGCTGATGAGTGAAGTGGCAAAACAGTGGAAGAAGGCAGAGCCTGTGCGCGAGGAGTTTATGATCTATCTGACACAGGGATGCGGGCTTTCCTATCCAGAGGCTGGATATTATTATAGAAGACTCCGGTCAGACAGCAGCATCTTTTTGGAGTTTGCCTCCGCTGTCAGAGACGGCACATATCCGTCGGTTGGTATGCTTACGATAGAAGGATTTACTGCACAGGGGCTGGCTGAGCAGAAGGGATTTACAATACTGCAGGCATATGATGCATTGCTGACGCTCAAACAGAATCCAGAGAGTGCAGAACAGTTCGAAAAAACGCAGCAGGAAGAAGAGCAGTCCGACAATGACATGGAGGACAAAAAAGGATTTTTTGGAAAGCTGTTTAAAAAGTGAGGAATAGAAAATGATAAGTGCAAACAATGTAACCTATAGAGTAGGAAAAAAGGCGTTATTTGAGGATGTAAACATCAAGTTTACAGAGGGAAACTGCTATGGGCTCATCGGTGCCAACGGTGCGGGCAAATCGACTTTTTTGAAGATTCTGTCAGGAAAGCTTGAGACGACAAAGGGAGATATCGCCATCACACCGGGACAGCGTCTTTCCGTGTTGGAGCAGGATCATTTCAAATATGACGAGTATCCAGTGATGGATGTTGTTATTATGGGAAATGCCCGTCTCTATGAGATTATGAAGGAGAAGGACGCCATCTATGCCAAGGAGGATTTTACCGATGAGGACGGTATCCGCGCCAGTGAGCTTGAGGGCGAGTTTGCAGAGATGGACGGCTGGGAGGCAGAATCGAATGCTGCTCAGTTGTTAAATGGTCTTGGCATTGATACAGAGATACACAGTTCACTGATGAGGGAATTGAACGGCAGCGAGAAGGTAAAAGTTTTGCTGGCAAAAGCGCTTTTTGGCAATCCGGACATTTTGCTGCTTGACGAGCCGACAAACCATTTGGATTTGGATGCAATCGCATGGCTGGAGGAGTTTTTGATAAATTTTGACAACACGGTCATTGTCGTGTCTCATGACCGCTATTTCCTGAATAAAGTGTGCACACAGATTGCGGATATTGACTATGGCAAGATACAGCTCTATGCGGGCAACTATGATTTCTGGTATGAGTCAAGCCAGCTGCTTGTCAAACAGATGAAGGAAGCGAACAAGAAAAAAGAGGAGAAGATCAAGGAGCTGCAGGAATTTATCTCACGGTTCTCTGCCACTGCGTCCAAGTCAAAGCAGGCTACTTCGAGAAAACGTGCGCTGGAGAAGATTGAGCTCGATGACATCAAGCCGTCAAGCCGCAAGTATCCTTATATTGATTTCCGCCCGGATCGCGAGATTGGAAATGAAGTGCTCACTGTAGAGAATCTTTCTAAAACAATCAATGGCGAGAAGGTGCTCGACAATATTTCGTTTATACTGGGACGCGAGGATAAAGTTGCGTTTGTGGGCGGAAACGAGATTGCAAAGACCACGCTTTTTCAGATACTCATGGGAGAGATGGAGCCAGATGAAGGGACATACAAGTGGGGTGTCACTACGTCACAGGCGTATTTTCCAAAAGATCCGACGAATGAGTTTAACAATGACTACACGATTGCGGACTGGCTGATGAGCTATTCACCAGTAGATGATATCACGTATGTGCGCGGTTTCCTTGGGCGTATGCTTTTTGCGGGTGAGGATGGCGTCAAGAAAGTGAAGGTTCTTTCCGGTGGTGAGAAGGTGCGCTGCCTGCTCAGCAAAATGATGATCAGCGGTGCAAACTGCCTGATTCTCGATGAGCCGACAAACCACCTTGACATGGAATCTATCACAGCGCTCAATAACGGGCTGATCAAATTCCCCGGCATGGCGATTTTTGCCTGCCATGATCATCAGTTTGTGGAGACAACGGCAAACCGCATCATGGAGATTCTGCCGAACGGCACGTTAATTGATAAAATTACGACGTATGATGAATATCTTGCCAGCGACGAGATGGCGAGAAAGAGAACGTCAGTTTATACTGCGGAGGCAGAGGACGAGACTGGCGGGGAAGAGTAAGATTCGTAAAATGACGAGAAAATCGAGTAGGAGAAACCTTTTCCCCTGCTCGATTTTCATTACAAGGAGAATAGAAAATGGGATTTGTTGATCTGCATGTACATTCGTGCCGCTCAGACGGGACCATGACGCCGCGTGAGCTGGTGGACTATGCTATAGAGAAAGGCTTGAAGGCGATGGCGCTCACAGACCATGACACCGTTGACGGTCTGGATGAGATCCTAGAGTACGCAAAAGAGAAACCTGTTGAAATCATCCCGGGAATCGAGTACTCAACAGAGTACAATCACCGTGATGTGCACATCGTGGGTTTGTTTATAGATTATAAAGCGCCTGTATTTCTGGAATACTTAACGCGTTTCAAGCAGTCCAGAACAGACAGAAATCATAAACTCTGTGCGAATCTGCAGAGCGCGGGTATTGATATCACATATGAGGCGCTCCTGGAGGCTTATCCGGACGCGGTGATCACAAGAGCACACTATGCCGGATACTTGTTGGAACAAGGGTATGTAAAAAGCAGAAACGAAGCATTTGAGCGGTATCTGGGGGACCACACGCCGTATTTTGTCCACCGGGAGAAAATCACGCCGGAAGAAGTGATTGACGTGACGCTCAAAGCCGGCGGGATTCCTGTTCTCGCTCATCCTACCCTTTACAAACTGGGACGCGAACAGCTTGAACTGCTGGTGCGCAGATTAACGGAAGCAGGGCTTATGGGAATGGAGTGCTATTACAGCACGTATACACCGTCAGAGGCGAGACAGATGGAGGAGCTTGCAGAACGGTACCGCCTGCTGCCAAGCGGCGGTTCTGATTTTCACGGCGGCGCCAAGCCGGGTCTCGACTTAGGCGTAGGTTATGGCAGGCTTTGCGTGCCGGAAGGAGCGCTGACAGAGATGAAGAAGGCGCTGCACACAAAGATACTGTTTACAGACTTGGACGGAACACTGCTTGACTCCGGAAAAGCAATCTCGGAGCGAACCAGAAACACCATCACAGAAATGTTGACGGCGGGAAATCATCTGGTGCTTGCAAGCGGCAGACCCTACAACAGTATCCTGGATGTGCTGGCATTGCTTGATCTGCCCCAAAAGGAGCTGGCGGGCAGAGTCTATCTGGCGGCATATAATGGCGCACTGCTCTATGACTGTGCGAATCAGGCTGTCGTAGCGCAGTACACAGTCCCAATCCCGACGGCTCAGGCGATTTTTGATATGGCGCTGCGGATGGGAATCCATATTCAGACCTATACAGATACGCATATTGTGAGCTGTGCGGAGGATGAGGAGCTTCGGTATTACACACAGACAATCAAATCACCGTACAAAGTCGGTACTGTGCTGACACAGGAGCTTTTGCATGCGCCGTATAAGCTGCTTGCGATCGCGCTGGACGACAGGTCAAAGCTCGAGGCGTTCCGCAGTGCATTTGAGGAATCGATATATGCCGATGAGATTACCTGTGAATTTTCCTGTGCACGGTATCTTGAATTTTATAACAGACAGTCAGGAAAGGGAAATGCGCTGCGCCATCTGTGCAGTGCGGTGCATGTCCATATCAAAAATGCAGTTGCGGCAGGCGATGAGGAGAATGACATTTCCATGCTGGGGGCAGCGGCTGTCGGCGTCTGCATGGCAAATGGCACGCCGATGGTCACGGCAATGGCAGATTATGTCACCGAACCGGACAATGCCCATGATGGAATTGTGGAAATCATTGAAAGGTTTGATTTAAAAAGATAGACAGCAAATGAATTAAACGGTATACTTGAGGTACAGGATCTAAAAAACGGAAGGGAAAGGGATAGCGATGAACGGAAAAAAGATAGCATTTGCAGAGAGAATTGAACAGAACAGCAAAAATTATTCACCCAAAGATTTAATGAACTTGGAGGCGGCAGAGGCGATGTTAAGCCTGCTGAATCAAAGTTTTGGACTGGACACGCTGATGACAGACAGGCATGGCAGCATACTGATGACAATTGGGGATTTTGACGGTTTTAAGCCGGATGTAGTCAATCATCCCGGCAATAAAATCCGTGTGAAGGGAAGGACTGTGTGTCATATTTATGCGAAGTATGATCATGTTCCGGCAGAGAAATCTGATATGGTGACCAAAATTCTTGGCGCATACATCGAAACGCTGGAGGAATACAGCAAGAAATCCTATTTGGCAAGCGAGCAGGCGCTTTATATTGAGGAGCTGGAGCGTCAGCTCAAGACGGATGCCTCTCAGGCGCAGTATGCCGTACAGAATGACCCGCTCACAGGCGTGCTGAACAGGAATCATTTTATCAGTCATATGAAGGAGCTGACAGAGCGCGAGGTGGTTCCCACAGCAGCAATCTGTGTCAATATCAATGACTGGCGGTTTGTGGACAATCATTACGGCGAGGAGGAGAGCGACCGCCTGATCGTGACCGTGGCGGATATTCTGAAATCACAGGCTGAGGAAGCCGGACTGCAGTACGCTGTGATCGGCAGAGTGGAGGGTGATGTGTTCAATGTACTGCTGCCGCTCACGGAGGAAGATGAGGCAAAAGCTTACTGTGACAGGATACAGGAGGCGTGTCTGAATTTTGAGGATGAGAAGCTGGCGCCAAGCATTGCGGTGGGCTGTGTGATGCGGACAAATGTCGAGGAAAATTTTAAGAATATTCTTTCGGATGCTGAATATGCTATGTTGGAGAATAAATTTGCGATCAAAAACGCACCGGGATATAAGGAGCGGCTTGAAAAAGGACTTGGGAAGGCTTAAATCTAAAATAATTATTAAGTGTAACAAGTTTTGAAAATGAGAGATATAATGAGATAAAGGGAGTATTTGGAAGAAAATAGAACGAAATCAAACCTAAATACGTTTGCAGAATGCTCAATGAGAAATTATTATATGATTTGTTAGCACTCAATAGATAAGAGTGCTAATCAAAAAAGTCAATTCTATTTTTTTATAAATCATGAAGGAGGCATTTAACATGAAATTAGTACCATTAGGAGACAGAGTCGTATTAAAGCAGTTGATCGCAGAGGAGACAACAAAGTCAGGCATCGTATTGCCGGGACAGAACAAGGAAAAGCCGCAGCAGGCGGAAGTGATCGCTGTCGGACCGGGCGGTGTTGTTGATGGCAAGGAGATTAAGATGGAAGTCAAGGCAGGCGACAATGTCATTTACTCTAAGTATTCTGGAACGGAAGTAAAGATTGATGACGAGGAATTTATCATTGTAAAGCAGAATGATATTTTAGCAGTTATTCAATAAAAAATAAAAGTATAGGTTGAAAAGAGAATTGGAGGAAAATTGAATCATGGCAAAGGAAATTAAATATGGAGCAGAGGCTCGTAAGACATTAGAGACAGGTGTAAACAAGTTAGCGGATACTGTGAGCGTGACACTGGGACCCAAAGGAAGAAATGTTGTTCTTGACAAATCCTTCGGCGCACCGCTCATTACAAATGACGGTGTGACAATCGCAAAGGAGATTGAGCTGGAAGATGCATTTGAGAACATGGGGGCACAGCTTGTCAAGGAAGTTGCCACCAAAACAAACGATGTGGCAGGTGACGGTACAACGACAGCTACTGTTTTGGCACAGGCTATGATCAATGAGGGTATGAAGAATCTTGCGGCAGGCGCAAACCCAATCATTTTGAGAAAAGGTATGAAGAAAGCTACAAACTGTGCAGTGGAAGCAATCGCATCCATGAGCTCTAAAGTGAATGGAAAGCAGCATATTGCAAGAGTAGCAACTGTTTCTTCCGGAGACGAGGAAGTTGGAAACATGGTAGCAGATGCTATGGAGAAAGTTTCCGGCGACGGCGTTATCACCATCGAGGAATCCAAGACCATGCAGACGGAGCTTGACTTGGTAGAAGGTATGCAGTTTGACCGCGGATACATCTCAGCATATATGGCGACAGATATGGATAAGATGGAAGCGACAATGGAAGATCCGTACATTCTGATCACAGACAAGAAGATTTCAAATATACAGGAAATCCTGCCAGTATTGGAGCAGGTAGTGCAGTCGGGCGCAAAGCTTCTTATTATCGCTGAGGATGTTGAGGGTGAGGCACTCACAACACTGATTGTCAACAAACTTCGTGGTACCTTCAATGTTGTAGCAGTAAAGGCGCCAGGATATGGAGACAGAAGAAAGGCGATGCTTGAGGATATCGCAATTCTTACAGGCGGTCAGGTAATCAGTGAGGAGCTTGGTCTGGATCTCAAGGAAGCGACACTGGAGCAGTGTGGACGTGCGAAGTCTGTAAAGGTTCAGAAGGAGAACACAATCATCGTTGACGGTGAGGGCGATAAGGCAGCAATTGATGCGAGAATCTCCCAGATTAAGAAGCAGGTTGAGGAGACAACATCTGACTTTGACAAGGAGAAGTTACAGGAGAGACTTGCGAAGCTTGCAGGCGGTGTGGCAGTGATCCGTGTCGGCGCAGCGACCGAGACAGAGATGAAGGAGGCAAAGCTTCGTATGGAGGATGCCCTGAACGCTACAAGAGCAGCAGTGGAGGAAGGTATTATTGCAGGCGGCGGTTCTGCTTATATCCATGCATCCAAGAAGGTGGCAGAGCTTGTTGATACCCTTGAAGGTGATGAAAAGACAGGTGCAAAGATCGTGTTGAAGGCACTGGATGCACCGCTTCATATCATTGTTGCAAACGCAGGTCTTGAGGGCAGCGTCATTGTGAATAAGGTAAGAGAGTCCAAAGCAGGCGTTGGTTTCGACGCTGCAAAGGAAGAGTATGTCGATATGGTTGAGGCAGGTATCCTTGATCCTGTAAAGGTGACAAGAAGCGCATTGCAGAATGCATGTTCTGTAGCGAGCACACTCCTCACAACAGAGTCCGTAGTGGCAAACATCAAGGAAGATACACCGGCAATGCCAGCAGGCGGTCCGGGAATGGGCGGAATGATGTAATTTAAATTTTCGTTGGGAGAACGCAGGCGCTGCGTTCTCCATTTTTCATATATATGTGTATATGCACACGGGCGGGGGTTTTATGATAGAGAATGTAAAGGATTGCGGCAGCATCCACCTGTTTCGGGATATCAGCAGAGATGAGATTGAGAAGATGTTTCGGTGTTCTAAGACTGTGGAGCGCTGTTTTGAGGATGGAACGTATATCTTCAGACAGGGAGAAACACCTCAGAATCTGTTTCTGGTATTGGAAGGAACCGTGATGATCTCAAAGGATTTTGCATCAGGAAAGCGGGATGTGCTTTTTATGGTGGGGCAAGGGGATGTCTTTGGGGAAATGTTTCTCTTCGCGGACACAAAGGCGTACTGGTATGATGCCATCGCGCAGGAGAAGGTACGCGTACTTCAAATACCATGGGAATTTTTTTACTGTTTTTGCAGCAATGCCTGTGAACATCACCGTATGATCACCAAAAACATGCTCGAAATACAATCTGAAAAAAATTTTAAAATGACCAGAAAACTGCATCTATTGTCCGGAACAACGCTGCGCGAGCGCATTGCTCTGTGGCTTCTGGAACAGGCAGCAGATGGTGATGCGATAAAACTTACCATGAATCGGGAAGAGCTGGCAGATTATCTTGGCACTACCAGACCATCTCTGTCCAGAGAGTTGATGAAAATGCAGCAGGAACGGCTGATAGAGACAGACAAGTATACGATTAAAATTGTGGACCGCACTGCGTTAGAAACTTTGTACTAAGAAAAAAACATAAAAATTTAAAAAGTGTAACAAATGTTACAGATATTTCTCTGAGAATAAAATATACTAAAATCACAAAAGAACAAATACAGAATAACAAGACGCACAAAGACAATCAGTATTTTTATAAAAAGGAGGAATTATCATGACAGATAACGCACAGGTAGACAATTTGGTAAATCTTTTGGACGGATACGCTACAAAGGGTGGTCATCATCTCAATGTAAATGTACTCAACAGAGATACACTCTTAGATGCACAGAAGCATCCGGAGAATTATCCGCAGCTTACGATCAGAGTTTCAGGCTATGCTGTAAACTTTATTAAACTGACGCCGGAGCAGCAGGCAGATGTAATCTCAAGAACGTTCCATGAGGCAATCTAATTCATAGCACAAGTAAAATCACAATTTTATAATTCCATTGAAACAGGGCGCCATCCGTGAGGGTGGTGTTTTGTTTTTTTGTGTTCACGAACACCGAAAGAAATATATCATCCGCAGAAAAACAATGGACAGAATTTACAAAAAAGGATAGAATAGTAATATCGAAATTGTAGAAGGAGCGTGTTGGATATGCATTTTGATTTTAGTATGGGCATTATATGGATGCTGATTTCAATTGCGGGTGTTTTTATACCATTAGTGGGGATTTTCGTGCTGATGGGCAAGGAGCAGAGCAAATCTTCGACAAATCTCATGATAGCGAATATTGGATGCCTTATTATGAATGGGGCTTATTTTTTGCTGCTTCGTACAGGAAAGCCAGCAGAGGCAAATATGGCGTTAAAGATGGAGTATTTGGGAAATTTTTTGTTTTACTTCTTCTTTATCAAGTTTATTCTTTCTTATATGCAGATTGACATAAGGCATAGATGGGTCAGGATTTTTACCCATCTATGGATGCTGTTTGAGGTGGCTGTGATTGCCGTTGTCTGGGATGATACCAGACGGGAAGAAATGTTCGCACACCATGATCTTGAGGTGGATTCCCAGTTTGGATATCACTTTTTTAACATGCAGGGTGGGATTGTCTATAAGGTACGATATGGATTTTTGCTGGGTTTTTTGCTGGTACTGATCGTGTATATGATCCTCAAAAGAGTACATATCAGAAAGCAGGGGGGCGATGAAAAACACAATCTATCCCATCTGATTGTCGCAAAGTTTGTCATTATTATTCCGCTTATCATGGAAATTATATTTCGGTTCAGCTTTGAATTTGTGCCAGTATTTTCTTCCATTGCCGTACTGCTTATTATTCTGAGCGTGGTTGAAGGGGATATTTTCAGTGTCCTCGATATCGGACGCGGCTGGGTGATTGAAAATTTTGATTCCGTGTTTATGATTGTTGATAGTACATATGGATATCTGGATGCGAACAAATTTGCAAAGGAGCAGTTTGAGGAGCTTACGGACATTCACAAAGGCGAGAAACTTTCCGAACGGCTGATAGATCTGTTTTTGTCAGAAAAGACAGAAATTGTGATTGGCGAGAAACATTATGAGAAAGTCATTAAAGAACTGACTGTGAAGGATAAGATTCGGGGATATTGTCTGATCATGCTGAATGTGACAAAAAGGTATAACATGATGGAGGAATTAAAGGAGGCGAAGCTGCGCGCGGAGGAGGCAAACGAGTCCAAATCGAATTTTCTCTCCAACATGTCACATGAGATTCGTACCCCCATGAATGCCATTGTTGGCATGACGGAGATTCTGCTTCGAAGCGACTTGTCAGACCAAGACAGGGGATACCTGATGAATATTAAAAATTCAGGGGCATCCCTGCTTACCATCATCAATGACATTCTTGACTTTTCCAAGATCGAGTCTGGAAAGCTTGAAATTATTGCGGAAGAGTATGAGCCGATGTCCATGCTCAGTGATCTCAGCATGATTTTTCTAAACCGGATTGGCGATAAGCCTGTAGAGCTGATTTTTGATATAGACAGAAATCTTCCTAATAAGATGTATGGGGACTCTCTGCGAATCAGGCAGGTTATTATCAATATTGCCAACAATGCAATCAAATTTACAGTAGCCGGTTATGTAAAGCTGACGATTAAAATGGCGCCAATGGCAGAGCAGGACATGGTAGATCTGAATATTTCCATCGAGGATTCAGGGC